>CAYZRQ010000026.1:0-7203 GCA_964480895.1 uncultured Gammaproteobacteria bacterium
GTTGACGGCCGCATCCAGACGCGCGATTGGGAAGGCCAGGACGGCCAAAAGCGTTCGAAGACCGAAATCATCGCCGAGAACATGGTGATGCTCGACCGCGGTGGTTCGGGCGGCAGCGGAGGCAATGCGCTTGCGTCAGGTCCCGCACCCGTTGCCGATGAACCCTCGGCCGCACCCGAAGAAGAAATCAAACTTGAGGACATTCCGTTTTAAACCCCTATGGCAACCGCAAAAAAAGATCGTTACTGCTACTTTTGCGTGAACAAGGACGTCGCCATCGACTACAAAAATACCGAAGTGCTCAAGCGCTTCATGTCCTCGTTCGGCAAAATCGTCGCTCGCAAGCGTAGCGGCCTGTGTTCAACGCACCAGCGCAAGACCGAGAACGAGATCAAGCGCGCCCGCATCATCGGACTCATGCCGTTTGTTCTCAAATAATGCAGACCGACGAATTGGTTTATCGCGCCAAGCTTTGGAATGACGTCACTGACGCCGTTCGGACGTTTTTTAGCGCATGTGGCTACACCGAGGTTCGCACGCCGGTCGTTGTTGCAAGCCCGGGGATGGAACCGAACCTGTTTCCGCTTGGGGTTGACGTGCATACCATTGGTCGCAACGCCAAAACTGTACGCGCCGGGCTCATCACGAGCCCCGAGTACGCCATGAAAAAGCTGCTCGGCGGCGGCATGGAGCGCATTTTTACGTTGACGCCGGTCTTTCGCGATCGCGAAGCGCCTGGCGAACGCTGGAGTATCGAGTTCACCATGCTTGAGTGGTACCGCCAAGGCGCGGATTACGTAGCGTGTATGGACGAGACCGAGGCGCTCGTGAACGGTGTCTTGGGCTTTACCGGTTCGTGGCCGCGCATCTCTATCGTTGAAGCGCTTACCGCGTGGACAGGGCCCACGAGCGACGATACGTTCAACCACTTCATCCTTCCCGAGCTCGTCAAACAGCATCCGCGATTCTTTGTGACGGAGTTTCCGCCCGCCGAAGCGTCGCTTGCGAAAAAAAGCGCAGACGGCCGTTACGCCGAGCGCTTCGAGGCGTATGTGGACGGACTCGAGCTGTGCAACGGTTTCACCGAGCTTGTTGACGTAGCGGAGCAACGGCAGCGTTTTCTTGCGGAGGCGGAGGAACGCCGTAGCGCAGGCAAGGAGGTCTTTCCGATTGACGAGGAGCTGCTCCACGCGCTAGCATCGGTGGCGTCGCCCACGTTTGGCAACGCACTCGGGATCGATCGTCTCGTCATGCTCAAGGCCGGCGCAACCGACATCGACGCTATTCATCTGTTTCCTCCTTCAGAGCGTTACTAATTTGCTACTTTCTACGTTCTACTTTCTACTCACGCTATGGCATCTCCCAACGACGTTCGTAAAGGTACGGTTATTAATTACGAGAACGACTTGTGGGTCGTCACCGGTTTTCAGCGCGTGAGTCCCGGCAAAGGCAGCTCGTTCGTGCGTACGCGCATGAAGTCGCTGTCATCGGGCAAGGTTGTTGAAAATAACTTCAAATCGGCCGAATCGTTGACGTTCGAGCAAGTGGGATTCCGAAAGATGCAGTTTATTTTTGGCGATGAGAACACGCTGACGTTCATGGACGGCCAAACATACGAGCAGGTCATGCTCGGCCGCGACCTCGTGGGCGATGACGCGCAATATTTGAAAGAAGGTCTTGATGTCACCGTCATCATGCACGGTGAAAAGGCGATTGCGATGGAGTTGCCGCTCAAGATCGAATTTACCGTCGTTGAAACCGAGCCGGCAGTAAAAGGCGATACCGCATCGGGGAACGTGTCGAAGGACGCGAAATGCGACAACGGCCTCATGATTCGCGTGCCGATTTTTATCAAGGAAGGCGACAATGTTCTCGTAAACAGCGAAAACGGGGCGTACGTGGAGCGCGTGGCGCGCTAACGCTCAACACGACGCGGAATCGGAAAACACCAGCTCGCGAGAGCTGATGTTACGTTTTGTGTCGATGCGTAAATTACGAGTCGAGGCAGTGGCGGGCGTCAAGGAGCAGCCGGCGCTTCGCCTCGGGCGTGAGCGGGCCGAGCGGCGTGCGCGGCGTGCGTTCGTGCTTGCCGGGGTAGGGCGGTCCGATGACCATGAGTGTGATGGTCGGAGCGCCTTCGGGCGAAACCCAGTGCCACGCCGAAGGATCGGTCATGGCGTAGCGGCTTCCGGTTGGGTATGAAACGACACGCTCGATGTCGGGCGGATTGCCATCCGGCGGTCCGTGACCGATGCCGGAGCGGTAGCGGCCGCAAAGGATGCGGAATGCCGCCGGCCAGCGGTGGGCGTGAAACAGCGGGCGCGTCTCGCACACGGCGATTCGATGAATCGCGACGCGCAGCCCTTCGTCGCCCATGGGGCGCCAGACGCGCTCGACATGCGGCATTTCATCGTCGATCGCGAGCGAGCACCACATGCCGTCGGGGTCGAACACCGCAACGTCAAACCATTCAGTTGCAGCCTCGAGCGCTGCGAGCATCACGTCATCGGAATACACCACGATAGCCTCCAGGATGTGCGGCAGCATTAGGACACGGCGCCCGCATCATGTCAACGTTGTCCCGGAACTTTGGTACAATGGTCGCACATCGGAGGCCAAGGCCCTTCTTCGCTATGGCAAAAAAGCTCAAACGGCGTTCTCCCGCGGTGCGCTACGACGACCCCCTTGTCGGTGACGAGGTGAAACAAAGTGTTTTTGCGATTTTGCTTGCGGCATTCGGCGCCATTTTGCTTCTCGCCTTCTTCGGAATGGCCGGTTCGTTCGGCGCCTCGCTTGACGGCGCGCTGGCGGTGGCGCTCGGCGCCGCGCGCATCGCCGTGCCGATTCTCCTCTTTTTGATCGGCGCGAACGTCGTCCTCCAAGATCGGCAACTTATTACCTTTCGTGGCCTTTTCGCGTTTGTTTTGTTTATTGTTTCCTTGAATGGCCTGTTGAATCTGCTTTTTGTGCGCGATCCCAGCGACGCGGCAGCCATGGCGAAAGCGGGCGGTATGGTTGGTACAGTCATCTCCAATCTGCTTGTCGGCGCGCTTGGCTACTGGGCGTCGCTTATTGTCGCGCTTGCGTGTTTGCTTGCCGCGCTTGTCGTTATTTTTAATACGTCCGTGAAGACGATGATGCGCGTACCGCTTGCGGCAACCGGCGTGCTCGGACTGTTGCGACGTGGGAATGGCGATGACGAGTCTCCGGCCGAGGAGGACGACGGCGAGACATTCGAGGAGCGTCAGGCGCGCGAAGCGCTCGCTGCGAGTAGCGCGGCCGACGAAGATACGGTGGACGACGAGGTCCCTATGCGCAGAGCAGCGGTGTTTGCGGGCAAAGCGGAGCAGGTGATGACGTCCCGCGAGCGCCGAACCATCGAAATTCCGCTTGAATTGCTTGATGACAAGAGTTCTGACGCCCGTTCGGGCGACCTTGAACGCGGCCAGGAGATTATCATTAAAACGCTTCATCAGTTCGGTATCGAGTCCGAGATGGCCGAAGTCCGCGTCGGCCCCACGGTGACGCAGTACGCACTTCGTCCGCCGCAAGGTGTCAAACTCTCGCGTATCGTCGCCTTGCAAAACGACCTCGCACTTGCACTCGCCGCGCACCCGATTCGCATCGAAGCGCCAATCCCGGGCAAGTCGCTTGTCGGTATTGAGGTGCCCAACCAAACCATTGGCCGGGTGTGTTTGCGCGAGCTGCTTGAATCCAAGGAGTTTTCGCGTCGTAAATCAAGCTTCACGGTGCCTGTCGGCAAAGACATCACCGGCTCGACACAGCTTATTTCCGTTGATCGCGCGCCGCATATGCTCGTAGCCGGCGCCACCGGGTCGGGCAAGTCGGTGTGTTTGAACGACATTATTATTTCGCTTCTCTACCAAAATGGCCCCGATGACTTGAAGCTCATTCTCGTCGACCCGAAGCGCGTCGAGCTCTCGGTGTACGCGGGCATTCCGCACCTGCTCGTGCCGCCGATCGTGAAGGCCGACGAAGCTATTAATGCGCTCAAGTGGGCCGTGCGTGAAATGGAGCGCCGACTCGACTACCTTTCCAAATTCGGCGCCAAGGATATCGACTCGTACAACCAAAAGAGCAAGGAGCGCATGCCGCGTATCGTCATCATTATCGACGAGCTCGCCGACCTCATGAGCCAGAACAAGCGCGACGTTGAAGCGGTTATCGTTCGCATCGCGCAGATGGCGCGCGCCGCCGGCATCCACCTGATTGTAGCCACGCAGCGGCCGTCGGTTGACGTCATTACGGGTACGATCAAGGCGAACATTCCAACGCGCCTCGCATTTGCCGTTGCTTCGCAGGTCGACAGTAAGACGATTCTCGATATCGCTGGCGCCGATAAGCTTCTTGGCCGTGGCGACATGCTGCTCGCAACGCCGGAACTGACGAAGCCTAAGCGAGCGCAGGGTGCGTATGTTTCCGAGGCCGAAATTGAGCGCGTCGTCGACTTTTTGAAGAAGGAAGGCGAACCTGACTACAATAATCAGATTACCGAAAGCGCGAATAGCGCGGGTGGCGTCATGTTTGACCCCGAGAATTCTGATGTCTTGCTCGAAGACGCCATCGCCATCGCGATCGACGCCGGGAAAGTATCGACGTCGTTTTTGCAGCGCCGCATGAAAATTGGCTATTCGCGTGCCGCTCGCATCGTCGACATCATGGTTGAGTTGGGCATTGTGGGCGAGGCTGACGGTGCGAAGCCGCGCGAGGTACTCGTTGACGAATGGCCGCCAGCGGGGATGGAACGCGATGAGCGCATGGATCTTGCGGAGAATGACGCGCCCGCCGACGATGAGAACGAGGAAGAAAACGACGATACCGAAGATCGCGATAAGTCCTGACGTATGGGATTTGTCATGCGCAAACTCGATCGCGTGCCGCAAACGCTTGGCGAAAAACTGCGCGCGCTTCGCCGCGGGCAGGCGGTGAGTTTGATCATGCTTGAACAGGCTACGCACATTCAGCACCGTTACCTCGAGGCGCTTGAGCGCGCGCGTTACGACGAGTTGCCCGAACCGCTTTACACGCGCAATTTTATCAAGGCGTACGCCCGTGCGCTCGGTGCCGACGAAACGTACTTTATCGAGCTTTACGAGGAGGAAAGCGGTCGCACAGATCTCTTGTCGCCGCATCGGCTGCCGCGAGAGCGCGTGCGTAAGGGAAGATTTTTTGTGCTGCCGCGCCTCGTGACTGCAGGATTTATTGCGCTTGCCGTTTTTGGTATCGTTGGCTACTTGGGTTGGCAGGTGCGCGGACTGCTTGAGCCGCCGACCGTTGTGCTTGATTCACCGGCGGACGGGTACGCGACATCGACGGCGCTGCTTGATGTTACTGGGCAGGTTGAGGACGATGATGTGACCCTGCGCATCAATGGTGAGGCGGTTATTATTCACGACGACAACCGATTTTTGTCGACGGTTGACCTGTCGAGAGGTCTCAACGTCATTACTATCGAGGCCGAGCGTCGGTATTCACGCACGGCCGTGCTCTATCGCCGTGTTGTTCTTGAACACGCGCCATCCGCGGTGTTATCGGCCAGCGATATCACGTCGCTTTTTTCAACGCCGTAGCTGTCGATGGCCGTCGACAATTTCAGGGGATATCTTTCGTGTCAGGTTTTGCGCCGTCAGGTAGAGTGGCAACCGTATGACCAAGGACCACGCAAACGCACGGCTGCAGGCGGCAACAGCAGCCATCGGACAAATTAAGCAACGGTTCGGTGAAGGGTCGATCATGCGCCTGGGCGAAGCAAAGTCGACATCGGTCGACGCGGTACCAACCGGCTGCCTGTCGCTTGACCTCGCGCTCGGGGCGCTCGGCGTGCCCCGCGGCCGCGTGATTGAGATTTACGGGCCGGAATCGTCGGGCAAAACAACGCTTGCGCAGCACATCATTGCCGAGGTGCAGAAAAAGGGCGGTATCGCGGCGTTTGTTGACGCCGAGCACGCCATGGACCCGGATTACGCGCGCAAAATCGGCGTGAATATCGACGAGCTCTTCATTTCGCAGCCCGATACCGGCGAACAAGCGCTCGAAATCGTCGAGACGCTTGTGCGCTCGAATGCTATCGACGTCGTGGTTATCGACTCGGTAGCAGCGCTGACGCCAAAGGCGGAGATCGAGGGGGAGATGGGCGATTCACACATGGGGTTGCAGGCGCGGCTCATGAGCCAGGCGCTGCGTAAGTTGACCGCCATCGTGTCGAAAACCGGCACCGTTGTCGTTTTCATCAACCAAATCCGCATGAAGCTCGGCGTCATGTTCGGCAACCCCGAAACAACGCCCGGAGGTAACGCACTTAAGTTCTATGCGTCAGTGCGCATTGAAATCCGCCGATCGGCGCAAATCAAGCAAGGCGAACGCATCGTCGGTAATCGCGTGAAGGTCAAAATCGTCAAGAATAAGGTCGCGCCGCCGTTTCGTACGTGCGAATTCGACATCATGTACAACGAAGGCATCTCCATCGCCGGCGACATGCTCGACTTGGGTGTCGAGGTTGGGACCGTTGAGAAGCGCGGGAACAGTTATGTGTTCGGTGACGAGAAACTTGGCGTTGGACGCGAAGTCGCTAAGCAGTATTTGCGCGAGCATCCGGCAACGCTTGAGACAATTCGTGAGGCAACGCGCAAGGCCGCGCTCGCGAGCGAGGGTGTTGTGAAAATGAGTATTGCTGAAGGCGCGGAATAACGCTTGCCAGGACATCGAGCCGTCGGTATACTCATGGTGCGACGTTGCTCCTGGCGGTTGCGGGAAGAGACGCGATGCTGTTGAATCGTTGTCGGAACGTGTTTCGCACAAACGGTGCGAAAAATTCTCTCTCCTCTCGTTCTCACGCAGCGGTTTGATATTTTCCTCGTGAACATCGCTGTTCTCTTCCTGCATCCCGCGGGAGCAACACAACACACCCACCCTTCGCGGGGTGGTGTGTGTTTTTTCTTTCAAGTCACGTTATTGTCTGGAACAGGGAGTGTATCGTTCGTTCGGCGGTTGAACCACGTCGCCACGACTCGTTCTGCTCGCCTGCGGCTGTGCTCAAGCGCCTCCCTCCGCGACACACTCCCTGTCCCATCCCCTGTTCCATCTTTTGTCCCATGAGCCATACCTTCTCGGTCATAGTAGCGACGATCGTCGCTACTATGACCGGAAATACCCAGCATGACGTGATACGAAAAGCCCCCGCGG
>CAYZRQ010000027.1:0-7170 GCA_964480895.1 uncultured Gammaproteobacteria bacterium
ATTTTGTCGGAATTTCTTTCATCACATCCAGACAATCTCCCTCAATAACTTGATTTATAAAATGAGAGATTATCTTTTCAGTGCTCTTTAGTGTTTTTGTTTTTGATTTTTCTTCTTCTACTCCAAGATTTTTTCGTAAATACCAAAGACAATAAGTGTTCACCGGCAACCCTTCCGCTTTAGCTCGTTGTTCAAGCTCAACAAAGGAATCCGTACCAAGTAAGTTTCTTAGTTCATTACTCCCAAGATCAGCTACACTGTTGTATAAATCTTTGTTTCTCTCCCCAAAAGCTAAAACAACCCCTTTTGCTTTTTGATTCGTTTCTCTATAGTCAGAGAAATAGACTGCTTTGAAAATCTGGTTGCTCGCCATGCTTATATTATAGTATGATACCTTTATAAATACTATGACTTTATCCACAACCCAGACTATAAAAAGATATTCTCTGTATAATGCCACCAATAAAAAAATCACCGCAAGGTGGTATTTTTATTGGTAATCGGCACATGCTCGTCCAGTAGGGGATAGCCTGCTCGTTGATCTTCTCGTACCAGCAGCGCATCCTCGGGCGTGGGCAATATGGGACCACGAACTTGAACGTGAAACATGCTGACACGTCGGACGTTCGTGCGACATCTCCCGCGCCTCACAAGAGACGCGGGTTTCGTTTCACGATGACTGCCAACGCTTGAACATGCTATACTCGGGCGTGAACGGAGGTATGTTCAACACCCTTTTCGTCGAGCTGGCCGCGGTGATCCTTACGGCCGGCGCGATTGCGCTTGTTGCGTCAAAGCTGCGCCAGCCGCTCATCATCGCGTACATCGTGACGGGTGTTATTGTTGGTCCGGGACTCCTCGGCTGGGTGCAGTCGCAAGACGTGTTCGACGTGATGTCGTCGATCGGCATCGCGTTTTTGTTGTTCATCGTCGGCCTCAACCTCAACTGGCGTAACGTCAAAGACGTCGGTCGCGTTGCCATTGTCGCCGGCTTTGCGCAAGTCATTGTTACATCAGTTATCGGTACGGCCATCGCGCTTGCGCTTCACATGCCGCTCATGACCGCGGTTTTCCTCGGCATCGCATTTTCGTTCTCGTCCACCATCATCATCGTTAAACTCCTTTCCGACAAAGACGACCTCGAACGGCTCTACGGCCGCATCGCTGTGGGCATGCTGATTGTGCAGGATCTCGTTGCCATGATGATTCTCCTCGTCCTTGCGGCGATGCAGGGCGGTGCGGACCTCGGTTCCGTGTTGGGATTTTCGTTGACGAAAGGCGTTGCCGTTGTATTGGCGCTGTGGTTTTTGTCGCGCTATTTTGTGCCGAGGCTTTTCGCGTACGCGGCGAACAGCCAGGAGCTGCTCTTTCTTGTTGCGCTTGCGTGGTGTTTTGCGATCGCGAGTTCGCTCCATCTGCTTGGCTTCGGTATCGAGATCGGTGCGCTACTTGCCGGCGTCTCGCTCGCGGGAACGGGCTTTCAGCACGAGATCGAGGCGAAGATTCGTTCGTTGCGCGATTTCTTTCTCATCATGTTTTTTATCGTGCTCGGCACGCACCTAACATTTGATGCGCTTCGCAACGTGCTGTGGCCGGCACTTGCAATGAGCGCGTACGTACTTATTGGTAACCCGATCATTGCGCAAATCATCATGCGGTTCATGGGCTACCATTCGCGCACAGCATTTTTGACGGGAACTACGGTTGCGCAGATCAGCGAATTTTCGTTCATCATGCTTGCGGCCGGGATTGCGGCGGGGCTGGTGTCGCCGGTTGCGATTCCGCTCGCAACCGCGGTTGGACTTATGACGATCGCCGGATCGTCGTACCTGATTGCGTATAACGAACGCATCTACGAGGCGTTTGCTCGCGCATTCCCGGGATCGGCGTCGAACGAGCGCGGGACGTCGGGCAACCATGCGCACGACGTGCTTCTGTTCGGTTACGATCGCATGGGTGAAATGATTTTGCCCCGCATTCGTACGCTCACCGACCGCTATCTAGTCGTCGACTTCAATCCGACCGTTGTCGAAAAGCTGCTTTACGATGGTCATGCTGCGCTTTACGGCGACGTGGGAAGCGAGGAAGTGCTGTCCATGATTCGCGCCGACCGCGCGAAGATGATTATTTCGACGATCCCCGACATGAGTGTGAACGCTGATATTCTCGATTTTCTCAAGCGCCATCATTCATCGGCAATCCCTATTGTTACCGTGAAGAGCTCCGACGATGCGGCGCGCTGCTACGAGCTTGGCGCTACGTTCGTCATTGTGCCGAGCATTCTTTCCGGCGAGCGGTTCGCCGACTTCCTGAAGACGCGCAAGACATCAAAAACATCGTGGCGGGCGCTTGGCAAGCAGCAGGAAAAGATTGAACTGAACGCGGCCTAGCTTGCCGTGGCTGCTTCATAGGGGAGACATGACGAGTTGACACGCATGGTTAGCAGTCTATACACTACGAGTGCTAAATGACGTGATCGTGTGGAAAAGCGCCAAGCCTTCATCCTCAAACTCATTGTTGACGAACATGTGCGGACGGCCGAACCGGTAAGTTCGCAGGCGCTGTCTTCACGTTTTGCGATCCCGATTTCTTCGGCAACCATCCGCAACGAAATGGCGGAACTCGAAGACCTTGGCTTCATTTACCAACCACATACGTCCTCCGGTCGCGTGCCGACCGAGAACGGTTATCGCTTTTATCTCGCGCATTTTTTGCGGCTGCGTCCATCGCGCGCCGCGCCGGAACTTCGCCGCGCGCTCGACGATGTGCGGTCGCTTGAGCAGCGTGTGCAAATGCTCGGCCACCGGCTGGCGCAGATGTCGGGCGAGGCGGTCATGCTCGCGTCCCACGGCCAAGCGTCTGCGCTCGGCGTCGCCAATCTCTTACGCAAACCGGACTTCCGTTCGGAGGACACCCTGCTTGAACTCGCCGAGGACATCGAGCGGCTCGAAGCCGCTGCGGAAGAGGTCATCGGTATTGCGGAAGGGGAAGTGAAGGTGCTGATTGGCGACGAGAATCCGCTCGGCCGTCGGCTCGCGACCGTCGTTGTACGCCATCGGCTTGCGAATGGGGCCGTCGGCGGACTCTCGATCGTTGGACCCTTGCGCATGCATTATGCACGCAATGTGTCGCTTCTTGCCGAAGCAAAAAAAGTGTTGGATGAATTCGATATCAATGTATGAATGACGTGAACAACGAAACGGAAGATGCGAAAACGTGTGGACAGTGCGAGGAGTATCTCGCGGGCTGGAAGCGCGCGTTGGCGGACTACGAGAACATACAAAAAACTAACGCAGCGCATCGCGATGACGACCGGCGCAGAGTCAGAATCGATCTCGCGCGCGAGCTCCTTCCCGTCGTCGACAATTTTGACGCCGCGATGAAACATGCGCCAGCCGATGTCGACAAAAACTGGTTCGCGGGCGTTTCGCACATCGCGCGGCAGTTCAGTGATGTTCTCGCGGGCCTCGGCATCACCCACATCGACGCCGTCGGCCACGCGTTCAACCCGAATTTCCACGAGAGCGGAGGATCGCGCTGGGATGAAGGCAAGCCCGAGCATCTTGTGCTCGAAGAAATCATAAAAGGCTACACCATCGGGGACGTCGTCCTGCGACCAACGAAAGTCATCGTCAATCAAAAATAATATGGCAAAAATTCTCGGAATCGACCTTGGAACAACGAATTCATGCATGGCCGTCATGGAAGGCGGACAGCCGAAGGTGGTTGAAAATGCGGAAGGCGCGCGCACGACGCCGTCGATCGTCGGCACAACAAAAGCGGGCGAGCGCGTTGTTGGCACGCCGGCAAAACGGCAAGCCGTGACGAACCCGAAAAACACGGTGTACTCGGTGAAGCGCCTCATCGGTCGTCGCTACGGCGATACCGAGGTGCAGCGCGATCTCAAGCTCATGCCATACGACATTGTGCAGCGTGGCGAAGGCATTGCGGTAAAGCTCGGCAGCGACGAAAAAACTCCGCAGGAAATCTCGGCGATGATTCTCCAGAAGCTCAAGAGCGACGCCGAAAGCAAAGTCGGCGCAAGCATCACCGAGGCGATCATCACCGTGCCGGCGTATTTTGACGACGCGCAGCGCCAGGCAACGAAGGACGCGGGTGAAATCGCGGGGCTTAAGGTACTGCGTATCATCAACGAACCGACGGCCGCCGCGCTCGCGTACGGTTTTGACAAGAAAGTCGGCGCGAAGATCGTCGTCTACGATTTGGGTGGCGGCACGTTCGATGTGTCCGTGCTCGACGTGTCGGAGGGCACGGTCGAGGTGTTGGCGACGAACGGCGATACGCATCTCGGCAGTGACGACTTCGATGTCGTTGTCATGCGCTACATTCTCGACGAATTCAAAAAACAGGAAGGCGTCGATTTGGGTGGCGATGCGCTCGCGATGCAACGTATCAAGGATGCGGCCGAGCGTGCGAAGATCGAGCTCTCGACAGCGCAGCAGACCGAAATCAACCAGCCATTCATTACGTCAACCGCCGACGGTCCGAAACATCTCGTCATGCAGCTCACGCGCGCCAAGTTCGAGGAGCTCGTTGCGCCGCTCGTCGAAAAGACGTTCGGTCCCGTGCGCCAGGCGCTTGCCGACGCCAAACAGGACGCGAAAGCGATCGGCGAGATCGTTATGGTCGGGGGCATGACGCGCATGCCGCTCGTCCTTAAGAAGGTCGAAGAATACTTCGGCAAGAAACCCAACGTCAGCGTGAACCCCGATGAAGTCGTGGCGATCGGCGCGGCGGTGCAAGCGGGCGTTATGCAGGGCGATGTGAAGGACGTACTTTTGCTTGACGTGACGCCGTTGTCGCTCGGTATTGAGACCATGGGCGGCGTGTTTACGAAGATCATCGATCGCAACACGACGATTCCGACGTCGAAGGCGCAGATTTTTTCGACCGCAAGCGACAACCAGCCGGCGGTGACGATCCGCGTCGCGCAAGGCGAGCGGCCGATGTTCCCCGACAATAAGCTTCTCGGCCAGTTCGACCTTGCCGGCATCCCGCCCGCACCGCGCGGCGTGCCGCAGATCGAGGTGAAGTTCGACATCGACGCGAACGGCATTCTTCACGTCAGCGCTACCGACAAGGCCTCGAACAAGGTGCAGACGATTACGATTACGTCGTCGTCGGGACTTAGCAAAGACGAAATTGAGAAGATGAAAGCCGATGCCGACGCGCATGCCGACGAAGACAAGAAGAAGCAGGAGCTCATCGAGGCGCGCAATATTGCCGACACCATGATGTACACCGTCGAGAAGATGACGGCTGATTATAAGGACAAGATCAGCGAGGAGGAGAAGAAAACGCTTGAGGCGAAGATGGCGGACGTTAAGGCGGCGAAGGACGGTGACGACGTTGACGCGATCAAGGCGGCGGCCGACGCGCTTACGCAAGAGGCGCAGAAATTTGGCGCAAAGATGTACCAACAGCCAGGCGCCGCTCCGGATGCGGCAGTTTCAGAAGGACCGAAAGATGCGGAGTTCCAGGACAAGCCGGGAGATCAGGTCGAGAATTAAATTGATTATTCGTCATCGCGAGCGAAGCGAAACAATCTAGGTTCTCGAAAGTAGATTGCTTCGTCATCCTGCGGACTCCTCGCAATGACGAGAGAAAACTATGCACCCCGTCAAAGAATACGCGCTCCTGTGTGAGCTTGCGACGCAATCGACGAACGGTCTTAACAGCTACGTCCACATTTTTGACCGCACGAACTTTCCGGCGGGCAGCCCAATGGCATTGCGCGGATTTCTTGCGGCACGCTTCACGCGGCTGCCGGAATCACCGAACATCGAGGTGTATCTGACTGACGCCACGAATACGCTTATTGAGAAGGGTACGATGTTCAAGCAGACGGTGAAGGGGCCGAATGCGAATCTCATTGTTCGCCTCGGCGGCATGGTCGTGCCGAAGCCCGGAGAGTATCGTGTGTGGGCGCGGCTCGACGCCGGCGAACCGATGGAGTTGTGTTCGTGGCATGCTGATGTAAAATCTCACGCGTAACTTGTCATTATGAAATATTCTCTCACCGATCTCTTCAAACTTGCCGTGGGCATCGCACCCAAGGGCGCGAAGGTCGTCGAGGCTTCCGTTCCGGATGCGAAAGGCGAAGTCTGTGCCGCCGATGGTTCATGCTGCGGCGAACACAATGACACGTGCTGCGGCAGTGGCGAATGCCATCACTAACCTATGGGCCGTATCGGAAATATTGTTCTGCGGATCGGCCGCTGGCTCGGTGTCGGCATTTTGTACGTCATCGCCATTCCCGCAGTGCGCCGATGGTTGCTTGCGCGCTTGCACGGCCGAGCACCGACAAAAGTTATTGACGTAAACGTGAAAAAATAATGATGTGAGCGGTAAGGACTACTACACCATTCTTGGCATTGCCAAGTCGGCATCGGCCGACGATATTAAGGCCGCGTTTCGCAAACTTGCGCATAAGCATCACCCCGATAAGGGTGGCGAGGAAGCGAAGTTCAAGGAGATTAACGAGGCGTACCAAGTGCTTGGCGACGAAACCAAGCGCAAGCAGTACGACCAATTTGGCGCAACATTCGACCAAGGCGGCGGGGCGGGTGGATTTCCCGGTGGATTCAATTTTAATTTTGGCGGTGCGGGGTTCGACGACCTCGGCGATATTTTGGGCGGCATGTTCTCCGGCAGAGCCGGATCCGGCTTTGCCGGAGGCGGCGCCTCCCATCGACGGCAAAAGGGCGATGATATCGAAGTTGGCGTGCGGCTGACATTCACGGAAGCCGTTTTCGGCGTTGAAAAAGAAATTCCGTTGACGAAAAATAGTGTGTGCACCCGCTGCGGTGGGCAAGGTGCGGAGCCGGGGAGTGCTATGCGCACATGCGCGACGTGCAACGGCAAAGGCGCAACGATCGGTATACAGCGCACGATCCTCGGTTCCGTCCAAGTGAAAACTGCGTGCACAGCGTGCCATAGCCGCGGCGAAACTCCTGAGAAGGTGTGCGCGGAATGCCGTGGTGCGGGCGTCAGACATGGCCGCAAAACGCTGCGTGTTGATATTCCCGCTGGCGTTGATGACGGCGTTGCAATCCGCGTGCGCGGCGAGGGCGAGAGCATCGGCGCGGCGGGGGGGATGGGCGATTTGTACATCCGTATTCGCGTCGGGTCGAACTCGCGGTTCGCACG
>CAYZRQ010000028.1:0-7140 GCA_964480895.1 uncultured Gammaproteobacteria bacterium
CACGATCTCGTTGATTCTTCGACGAGGTACGCCAATGTCGCTCGCCAATCGATATTGCGTGATCGCCATGGGTTTCAAAAACTCTTCTTCAAGAATTTCCCCGGGATGAATAATGTTGCTCTTGCGCATATCCACAGACTTATTTTGTTAGTGGTAATTCTCGATTTGCACTTTATGTGCCACTCCGTCATCCCAGATGAAACAAATGCGCCATTGGTCGTTGATACGGATACTCCACTCACCGGATCGTTTACCGCGCAGCATTTCGAGTCGATTCCCGGGAGGGACCTTGAGATCGTTAAGCTCCATTGCGGCGTGGATCATCTCGAGCTTACGTCGCGCGACGCGCGCAAACGATTCGTAGACCTTCACGTTTTTTCCTTCAAAAAGATCCTTCGTCTCGTTACTCTTGAATGACTGAATCATACGAAAATAATCTCTACAGTCGAATAGTAACGCTTGGCGTTACTATTCGTCAAGAAGAGTATTCGGCACAGACACAGTTACCGCCTGCACATAGCCGCAAAACTCGCAATCGTCCGCCGCTTTCGGAACCTTCGACGACCGCAAGCACTTCCGCATCGCCATCAGTGCGTCGTCAACCCAATCCGCGTTGCCCGTGTACGGAATGACCTTGATGTCGAACTCGAGCACGCCATCGAACGCATCCTTATCCGCCTTGCCGTTGCAGTAAACAAAATAGCCGGTTTCGGCAACGTCGAAACCCATGTTGCGCAGAATCCATTGGTAAACCTCCATCTGACGCTTGTATCCCATTTGCCACGCGGCATCGAGCGAAACTTCGGCATTTTTGCTCGTCGCCTTATAATCGACGACGATCAGCTTGCCATCCTTACCGATCCAAAGATCGTCAACGGCACCCGTTACCAAAAATCCCGACGGCTCGTGATGGAACCGACAACCAACAAAATTCTCCCGCCAGTTGTTCAGCTCCTCGTGACTAAACGGGATCGCGTCGATGCCGTACGTCGTCATGAGCGGATGCGCCTCCCCCTTCGCCCGATGGATATCGAATTCCTTTTTGAGCAGCGCATCAACGGCTTTGTTTAAGTTGAACGGGAAACCCTTCGGCCTCCCGACGCCCAATCGCAAATCCAAATAAAAGCATCGCTTACAATTAACAAACAACTCGATTTTCGATCGACTAGCCTTATACGGCGTCGTTACTTTGGGATCGTAGAGATTTCTCACGCGCGGGGGCATAAACTCTCCGTCCTACTCCCCCGCCTCCTCAATCACCACTTTCTCCATCACATCCCCCTTGCCGAGCAGGTCAACCACGTCCATCCCCTCGGTGACGGTGCCGAAAATCGTGTACGCCTTCGCGATGATCATTTCCTCAATCGTGTAGACGAAAAACTGACTGCCGTTCGTGTTTGCGCCGCTGTTGGCCATCGCCACGGTGCCACGGGTATAGGTATGGTCGTCGTTGAGTTCGTCGGGAAACTTATATCCCGGACCGCCGCGGCCGGTGCCGAGCGGATCGCCGCCCTGGAGCACCCACGACTCGCGCCGATGGAACGTTAACCCGTCGTAGTAGCCCGACTCCGCAAGCGCGACGAAATTCGACACGGCCATGGGCGCGGTGTCGGCGTAAAGCGCAAAAACGACATCGCCCTTGGCGGTTGTAATGCGTGCTTGTTTGTTCATGATGCGTTCATCGGGAAGAATGCCCGGGAATGTCAGCGTGGGTGTATTCACAGCGGTATTTGGCGTTACGTCCACCGGCACCGGGGGCTCTGAAGCACATCCCGCGCCGGCGAGAACGAGGAATGAAATAACAAAAAACCAACGAGCTTGCATATCGTTCGCGATAAATTAACGAACCTCAAGCTGCGTTTCGAGCGCCGCGACCTTCGCTTGCTGCTTTTGCAGCGCGTACACCGACGTGAACAGCACCGCGGAAAGCGAGAAAACGAGAACGAGGAGCAACGACACGAGCTCGACGCTTCCCGTCGGCAGCGCGTGGCAGCTCCGGCAGACATTACCCGAAGCGTGCGGCATTGTCACGGGGACGACGTGCGTGTTCGACGCCGCCTTGCGCGCGAACTTCGCAGGAGCTTTTTTCGACTTCGTGGTGATCGACTCTGACATATGGCAAAAGTATATCACGGACGGGAAAGTGCGGTGAGCGGCGCGGTGTCGGGGCATCCGCCGTTCATGTTGTCGACGACCCATGCGGCGTGGAAGAGAAATGTTACGTCCGTGGCAACGTCGTCAACAGCGACGAGCGCATTGCGCGAGAGTTCGGACGCGCCTGCCGCGCTCCCTTCACGCCAGACGCCGCCGCAGCCGCCAGACTCACCGAGGCCGGCGAGCGCGACAACCGGTCCGCCATTCAAGCGATAGCCGACATCGAGCGCGTAGGCAACGGTATCTTTTGGTGCAAGCGCAACGAGTTCATCGATCGTGGACAAAAACGCCGGTGCGTCCACCGATTGACGCAACCCGACGGCGTAGCGGCCTGCGGACGAAATCACAGCAGTGAGCACGTCGCCGTCAATCCGCACCGGGTCGGTCGAAGCGCGCCAAATGGCCGTTGTTTCGTCGAACGTAAAAAGCTGCACTGACGACGATGGTAGCCCAAGGTCGGCAAGTGGGATTGTAAGCGTAAACGGCGTATCGAGCGCGAGCCCGACAGGGGACACATCGTACGCAAAACCCACAAGCGGCATGGCTAGCGCCTCGCTCCCCGCCGCAACGCTCCATGCGCGCTCCTCGGGGTTCTGCACAAGCGCCATGGCGACCGAGAGCGCGGCGACAAGCAGCGTAATGACGAACATCGGGGCGGATTTCATGCGTGCAGTATATCAGGACGGGTATCGCGTCACTCGTTCGGCGGTTAAGCTACGCCGCAACGGCTTGCGCTGCTCGCCTGCGGCTGGGCTCAAGCGCCTCCCTCCGTGACGCCATACCCGTCCTTTCACGGGAATAGAAAAGGCCCGTCTCTCCGAAAAGAGACGAGCCCGACGCGGCCGCGATGGCCGCGTCCGAGGAACGTCGACGCTTGCGCGGCGGACGACCGGCTCCCGTGCGAGATCGATCGGAGTCCGAGGAGGACTCTCGCCAACGCAATCACCGCCGCAGCGGGGCTTGCCAAGCACGCCGACGCTCCAAGACAGCACCAGGGGTCATGATATCCGCAGCCGATGATTTCGTCAATCCGCTGTCGCTTCCCACGGAACGCCCTCGCGCCCGAACAAACCGTACGTCGCACACGCCGCGTAGAGCGGACGGCGAAGTTGCAAGCGTTCGACAATGGCCTCGGGACGAAAATCAAATCGCTCGCGCACGAGCGCGGTCACGTCGTCGCCCTTGCCAGAACGCGCCGACAAGAGGAACGGCTCGGCCATACCGAGCGTGTACGCCGCAGTAATGAAAACGTTGCTCGCAACGCCCTCGGCGACGAGCCGCTTTGCCGCGAAGCGCGCCATGAGCATGCCGGCGCGGCCGGGCTTGAGCGGGTCCTTGCCCGCGAGCGCCACGCCGCCGTGCGGCAAGAGACCGCCGTACGTGTCGGCAAGCACTTTGCGCCCGGAAACACCGGCATTCGCGCCGAAGCCGCCGTGCGTGAACGCGCCTGCGGGGTTGACGAGTATGGTGACGCCGCTGTCGTCGGGGATGACGGGCGCGATGGCGTGCTCGAGGATGTTCGCTTGGACGTGCGGAGCGTCAACATCGGTGTCGTGTTCGACGATAACCGTCACGGCGACGATGCGCTCGCCGTCGGCGGCGAGTTGAACCTTGCCGTCGGGGCGCAGCCACGTGAAGCGCGCGTCGGAACGGCGAAGGTCGTCGATGCGCCGCGCGATGAGATTCCCAAACACCACGGCACGCGGAAGCATCTCGCGGGTTTCGCGCGTCGCGTAGCCGTGGACGATCGCCGTGCCTTGCGCGCCGCCGCGAACCATGACGCGGCCTTCTTCTTCGGTGGGGCGTTCAAGGTTGACGAACAGTTCTAAAGCATCGGTGTAGCCGATGCGCTCGTAGGCGTGCCGAGCAACATCGGATGCGTCAAAATCGGCGCGGGAATCGACCACGCCGCCGATCATCACCATGCCACGCGAACCCAGCGCCTGAATATCCGTACGCGAGTGCGGATCACGGCGAAGATATTCATCGACAATGGACTCGACAATTTGGTCGCACGCCTTGTCGGGATGCCCCGCAAGCGGCGCTTCAACGACGGTAAGCATAGCGCCACGAGGTTATCACGATTGACGAAATAACGTTATCCACACCGCGGGCTTGCGTTCGGTTTTTGTTCATATCATACTACGAACATAACCCGAACAGCATATGTCGCCGCTTCCCCCACTCACAAAAAAGCAACGCGAAGTCCTTGACTGCATCGAGGAACTTGTCACAAAAAACGGCTACACGCCGTCGTATCGCGAAATTGCCGACCGCCTGGGGCTTTCCTCTCCGGCAACCGTGCATCAGCACATTAAAACGCTGTGCGAGAAAGGCATCATCAACACGGGCGAGCACGGGGCGGCGCGCTCTATCGAACTCGTCGAGGCCGAACCGCTCTCCCCGCTTGCCGTTATGCTCCCCATGGCCGGGCTCATTACTGCCGGAGAACCTATCGAAGCGGTGGAAGAACGCGAAGCCATGGCCATTCCCGCTGACTTTGTCCTTGATCCGCTGAACTCGTACATTCTCAAGGTCAAAGGACGTTCCATGATCGAAGACGGCATTTTCGACGGCGACTACGTTATCGTCGAACGTAATCCATCGCCAAACAACGGCGACATCGTCGTCGCCCTCCTCGACAACGCGTACGCCACGCTCAAACGCTTCTACCGTGAAAAAACGCATATACGCCTCCAGCCGGCAAACAGCACCATGAAACCGATCATCGTGAAAGGCGACATCAACATCCAAGGCATCGTCCGCGCCGTCATCCGTAAATTCGCAACACTCTAATTGTTTTCTCCTTTATGCCGACCTTCGCACTCCGTCACTACGACGTGACGCTCGGTTATCGCACTCTTCGCCGCAGCCAACGGGCGCAAAATTTCCGTCGCCGCATGGCCACCGGCTTCAGCAAACGCAAACTCAAACGCGGATTGCGCGGCTTTTTCCGAGCATTCGTGCTTGCTTAACCGCGCTATGCACGAGCTCCTCAACGATCCCGTCGAAGTCACCGTCGATTTCCGCGCTCGGCACATTGTACCGACGTGCGTGCGCTGGGAAGGTCGCGCTTACGCCATCGAGCATGTGAACCTCGTGCACACGGCGCGCGAAGGCACCAAACGCGTTTACTATTTCTCGGTCTCCGACAACGCAAATTTCATGAAGCTCAAACTCGACACGGAAATGCTCGAGTGGCGGCTCGTCGAATGGTACTGCGAATAATTATTTTTTGCGGAGGACTATGCAACGCCACGCGCGCCCCAACGGGCGGTTCATGTTTGCTCATGCCGACATTGTTTTTGCCGACCGCAAGCATAAGCGCCGACTCTTGCGCGTGCGCGTGCGACGCGAAACCGCTGCGATGCGCGTCATCGATTTTTTTGGCCGAACGTCGTGAGCATCAATTGCTTCCCTCTCGTCATTGCGAGGCCATTCCCCCCCCTCTCGTCATTGCTTCGTCTCCAGCAAAGCCGGATCCTCGCAATGACGAAAAAATATGCCAAACATCATCCTCCACATCGATTTCAATTCCTTCTTCGCCTCGGTTGAGCAGCAAGCAAATCCGTTTTTGCGCGGCAAACCCATCGCCATCGCCGGTAAAGGCAGAGAATCGATCGACATTGCCCGAGCGCATCGCGGGAGCGAGCGCGTCGCCGTTGCCGACGTGCGCTGGCGTCGGTCTGTCGTTACCACCGCGTCGCGTGAAGCCAAACGGCGCGGCGTAAAAACCGCGATGGCAACGTGGGAAGCCTTGCGTGTCTGTCCCGATCTGCTCGTCATTCCCGGCGACCCCAAAAAATACAGTGAAATCACCAACCGTTTCGTTGCCATTCTTCGGCGGTACGGCGATAAGGTTGAGGTATTCAGTGCCGACGAAGCGTTTATCGATGTCACCTGCGCTGCCGGCGATTATTTTGGCGCAACGCTTTTGGCACAACGTATCCGCGACGACATCGCGGCTGAATGCGGCGAATCGTGCACGGTTTCCATCGGCATCGCGCAGAACAAGCTCGTCGCCAAGCTTGCAAGCGAATCGGTCAAGCCGTCGGGACTCACGTGCGTGCTTCCCGCCGAAGTCAGCGCCTTTGTTCTTACGCGACCGCTCGAGGACGTGTGCGGCATCGGCCCACGCATCGTGAAACGCCTCGAGGCCATGGGCATCACGTCCATGGCGACGCTCCGCAAAGCCACGCTTCACGCGCTTGTCGAAGCGTTCAAACCGAATTGCGGCACGTTTCTTTACTACGCCAGCCGCGGCATGGGCGACGACGTCGTTGTCGACGAAGATGCTCCGCCGAAGTCCGTCGGCCATTCGTATACGTTCCCGAATAATCTCCTCACCGAAAACGAGGCGCGCAACAATCTCCTCACGCTCTGCGATCGTGTCGCTGTGCGCATGCGCCGCCATCGGCTTATTGCCACGCACATCAGCGTGTATGCGCGCTACGCCGATTTTTCGAGTACTGGCACCGGCAAACAGTTCCGTGAACCGTTCGCCGACGGCCTCGCAATTTTTCGCGCCGCGTGGGCGCTGCTTCATGGCGGCCTTCGCCTGAACGACGGCGTTCGGCTTCTGGGCGTTTCTGCCGGCGGCTTGCGCGAAACCACTATGCCGGTCGCGATATTCCCTAAAGACAACCGTATGAACGACGCGCTCGCCTCGCTCGACCGCCTCACCGACCGCTACGGCATCGGCGTGTGGCGGCGCGGCTCCACGCTTGCCACTGCGCTCAATGAACGCGTCAGCGGCTGGCACTACGATCACGAGCTCTAAAACAAAACCCCACGCGGCTCGTGATGAGCAACGTGGGGAACGCATTACGGCCGTGAGCCGACGGTTATGCGCATCGCCTGAACGACGGCATCGGCCCAGGGCATGGTGCGGGCGACGAGCTCGATCCGCTCGCGCGTGACACCGCGGCTTTCGAGGCGGCGGAGGAACTCCGTCTTCAGTTCGGGATCGAGCCACGACGGTCCGAC
>CAYZRQ010000029.1:0-6848 GCA_964480895.1 uncultured Gammaproteobacteria bacterium
ACAACGCCCCATCCCCAACGTAGCTCGTAAGAGCGAAGTGGGAACGGGGCGAAGATGAATGGCGACGGGCTAGAGGAACTCGACGAGACCCTTCCCGCGGCTGACGATCACCTGCACGGTCTTGTGCGACGTCTGGAGCGACGGATTGACCCACGTACCTTTGAGGACGAGGATCGGGCCTCCCTCCCCCTTGGTCCTGGGCGTCATCGACCAGAGTCCGAGATCGTCGACGACGAGGTGATCGCCTCCCTTGACGCGGAAGTTGACGTGCTTGCGATCCCAGCCCTTGCGAATCGACTCCTCGTCGACGTCGACGAGGTCGAACGTGTCGCCCGGACGAGGCATGCTGATAGTGGACGTTGATGCGATTGAGGCCAAAGAATCCACGGAAACCTCCAGGAAGTAACCCTACTATTCTAGCACAAAAATGGTGTTTCGTCAAGCAATAGCCTATACTTCCCAACATTATGGAACCCGTCCGCCTGAACAAATTCCTGGTCGACGCTGGCGTGTGCTCACGGCGCGAATCCGACCGTCTTATTGCCGCCGGCAAGATTACCGCTGACGGCACACCGGCTGTCCTCGGCCAAAAGGTCATCGGTACCGAGGCGATTGTCGTCAACGGCAAACGCATCGCCGCACAAAGCGGCAAACGCGTCTATCTCGCCTTTCACAAGCCCGTCGGCGTCATCTGCACATCGGATCCAAAGGCCAAAGACAACATCATCGAGGCCGTGAACTACCCCGAGCGCGTTTTTCACATTGGGCGGCTTGACGTCGCATCGTCGGGACTCATTCTCCTCACGAACGACGGCGACATCGTCAACGCCATTCTCCGCGCCGAGGGCAAACACGAGAAAGAGTATGTCGTCGGGGTCGATAAACGTATCACGCCGACCTTTCTCGCGTCGATGCACGACGGCGTCGACGTGCTTGGCCGCAAAACGCTGCCCGCAAAAGTAACCCAGATCGATGCGTTCACGTTCGCGATAACGCTTGTTGAAGGCCGCAATCGCCAAATCCGCCGGATGTGCGAGGCGCTCGGCTACGACGTCAAACGACTACAGCGCGTGCGCGTCATGAACGTCGAGCTTGGCGACCTCGCTGTGGGAGCATGGCGGCACCTGACGCCCGGTGAAGAGCACACGCTTTTACGTTCGCTTGGCCGTGCCGTATGAACTCGCTCGCCTGGGGTGTCGTGCTCGCCGTTGTCTGGAGCGCTGCTTGGGGCGCGATTTCCGCGGCGCCGTGGGTGCCAACCAAACGACGCCAGCGCGAACGGCTCTTTGCAAACTTCCCGCTCAAACTCGGCGCGACCATCGTTGATTTGGGCTGCGGCAATGGCGCGCTCCTTTTCGCTGCCGCCGATGCGAATCCAGGTCTACGAGCCATTGGCTACGAGGTATCGCTTTTGCCGCTTGCGCTTGGCCTTGTCACGCGGATCTCGAGGCTGCGTAAATACCGCAACGTATCATTGCGACTGGGCAATCTTTTCAATGCGCCGATCGGCGATGCTGACGTTGTGTGCATTTTTCTTCTGCGCAAATGCTACCCGCGCCTCAAAGCCAAACTCCGTGCCGAGCTGCGTCCCGACGCGCGCATTATTCTCGAGGCGTGGCCGTTTGACGACGAAACGCCCGAGCGTGTCATTCGCGAAGAAGGCCTGCTTCCGGTGTATGTGTATCGTGCAGGTGACCTCGTTTCAAACCATGAAAGAACCGCTCGGGTCTTGAATGAACCGAACGGGTGATGGGGAGGACGAAAGCGAGTCGCTCGTTCGGCGGTTCCGCTACGCCGCGACGGCTCGCCTTGCTCGCCTGCGGCTGTGCAGAAGCGCCTCCCTCCGCGGCTCGCTTTCGTCCTCCCCGATGAGGTAGCTCGGCACCTCTGCGCTATACTGTCCGCATGCTCGATCTCCTCACCGTGGGTGATATTAAGCTTGATGCGTTCATCGTCATTCCGGAAGCCAGTGTCGCGTGCGACCTGAAAATGCCGGAGTGCAAACTTTGCATTGCGTACGGCAAAAAAATTCCGGTCGAAGGCGTTATTTCGCAAATCGCGGGTACGGCGCCGAACGTTGCTGTCGGCGTTGCGAAAATGGGACGAAAAACCGCCGTGTACGCCGTGCTTGGCGACGATGCCACCGCTGTGCACGCCGCCGCATTTCTCAAAGCCAACAAGGTCGGCACCAGCTATCTCGTCAAACAGCCGGGCATGCGCTCGAGCTCGGCGGCGGTGCTGCTTTACAAAGGCGAGGCCACACAGCTCGTCGACCACATTGACGTCGAATACCGCCTTCCCGATCCGCTTCCGGCCACGCAGTGGCTGCATCTCTCCGAACTCGGTAACGGCTACGAACGTCTCTACCGCGACGTTATTGCGGCGCAGAAACGCGGCGTCCTCGTCAGTATCAATCCGGGAACGGTGCAGTTGCACGACCGCAAGAGTGATCTGCTCGCGCTCCTGCGCGTCACCGAGGTGCTGTTTCTCAACATGGTCGAAGCGCGAAAACTCCTGCGCATCGACAACGGGGACGGCATTCACGCCATTACATCGGGGCTCGCGGCACTCGGCCCGCACTACGTCGTCATCACCGACGGCGCACATGGCGCTTACGCCTACGACGGCCGGCAGCTTGACCGCATCGGTGCATTTCCCGCGGCGTTTCGCGAGGCGACCGGCGCGGGCGATGCGTTTTCGTCGGCGTTTTTGGGCGCGATCATGCGCGGCAAACACCATCGCGAGGCGCTCAAGTACGCTGCCGTGAACGCCGCATCCGTTGTCGAACACGTGGGGCCGACCAAAGGACTCCTTACGTTTGCCGAGATAACGAAACGCCTTGCCTCACGTCCAAGCTTTGCAACGAAGGAGCTATGAAACCGTTTTTTTTCCTGCCGTTCGACCATCGCAGCGGGTTCGTGCGCGATGTATTCGGTAAGCCGTATCCTCCGACGCCAGCCGTTGGCAAGCGCGTCCAGGCGCTTAAGCGCATTATCTACGACGGTTTTCTCTTGGCGTTCCCCGCGGTTGCCAAAGTCGGCACGCCGGCGATTCTTGTTGACGAGGAATTCGGACTCGATATTTTTCTCGACGCCAAACGCCGCGGCATCGTTACCGCGCTTTCGACGGAAAAAAGCGGGAGCGCCGGCTTTACGTTTGAACATGGGCGCGGATTCGGCCGCGCACTCGTCCGCCGCAATCCGACGTATGCCAAAGCGCTCGTTCACTATCACATTGGCGACGATGAATTGAACGCGCAGAAGGTAAAAAGGCTTGCCGAACTCTCCGACGTGTGCGCCGAGGAAGGCATCGGGCTTGTGCTCGAGCCGCTCCTTGACGGCAAGGGCTCGCCGCGACGTCGCGCGCTTGCCATGGTGCGGGACTTTACCCGCGCCGGCATTCGGCCGACGATTTGGAAGCTCGAAGGTCTGCCGCGTAAAGGCGACTGGAAGGCGCTTGCCAAAGTCGCGAAAGCGCCGATGATCGTGCTCGGACGCGGCGAATCGAAGACGCACGTCGAAAATTGGGTGAAAACCGCGGCCACAAGCGGCGTTGTCGACGGGTTCGCTATTGGGCGTACAATTTTTCTCGAGCCATTGCGCGACGTCCTTGCCAAACGCTGCACGCGCACCCAAGCGGCCGAACGTATCGCGAAAAACTATCTCCATTTCGTAAAACTCTGGACGGCTTCCGTGGTCTCGCCTGGCCGTCACTGACAACAGTTGTCAGTTTCAGCACTGAAGCGAACGCCACACTGAAGCGAATGACGAATGACGAAAAGCCCAATATCGGGTCGCAAATCCCCCGTAGAAACCTGTCATCAACGCAGTCAAAGAGCTTGGGATAGTAACTGACAACAGTTGTCAGTCGATCTCGGCACAGCGAGTTAATTTGTTATACTTTCTTCACAGTACTTGCCTATGTACGACATGATCACCATCGGTTCGGCGTCACGCGATGTTTTTCTCCTTTCGCGGGAGTTTAAGCTCATCCCCATGCGCGGCGTGCCCGGCGGCGTGGCCGAATGCGTAACACTTGGCGCAAAAATCGATGTTGACGAACTCGTGCTCACGACCGGCGGCGGCGCAACGAACGCTGCGGCAACATTCGCCGGCCTCGGGCTCTCGACGGCCGTCATCGCAAAGGTCGGTGACGACGAGCCTGGACATGCCGTTCTCGCCGACCTCGAAAGCCGCGGCATTGCCACAAACCTCGTCACCACGGTCAAACACGGAAAAACCGCGTACAGCACGCTGCTCACCGCCAACAACGGCGAGCGCACGGCGCTCGTTTTCCGCGGCGTGTCCTCGTCGTTCACCGAACGCGACGTGCCGCTTCCGAAGTGCAAAACACGCGGTATCTACCTCACATCGCTTGCCGGCGACACCGCACTCGCCATGAAGATCGGCGCGTACGCGCATAAAAAGAATATCGCCATCGCCTGGAACCCCGGCGGCGCCGAGCTCGCGGCCGGTCGCGGGCTCCTCGCCATTACGCGCCTCATGTCGGTCGTCCTTATGAATCGCGAAGAAGCGTGTCTCCTCCTCGGACGAAAAGACGAGGATCTGCGCGCGCTTGCCAAATCCATCGCGCAAGAAGAACAGATCATCGTCATCACCGACGGCCCGAACGGCGCGCTCGCCTACCGAAATGGCCAAGCGTGGATGTCGCGCACCACGGGCAAGCCGTCGGTGTCGCGCACCGGCGCCGGCGACGCGTTCGGTTCGGGGTTTGTGGCCGCACTCATGCGCGACTTGAGCGTGCCCGATGCGCTGCGGCTTGCGACACACAACGCCGAAAGCGTGATTCAACACGTTGGCGCCAAGGCTGGTATACTCACCGCGTGGCCCAAGGCCGCTGCGCTCGCGGATATTCGCGTGCGCGAACTCTAGCTCCAATTGTGGCGCATCACGCCTACCATCACCATCGCGCCTGGATCGCCGTCCTCCTTGCCGGAGCCGCGGCACTCATTATCGTTGCCATGGGGTTGGCCGGTCTTGCTATTGTCGACATTGTCGCGCCGGAACTATGAAGCGCCTGTTCGTTACCCGCCGCATTCCCACGGTCGGACTCGACATACTGACCGTGCGAACCGATCTTGACGTAAAACTTTTCCCAAAAGACAAAATTATTCCCCGCGCTGACCTCCTAGCCGGCGTTAAAGGTGCTGATGCGATCCTCACCATTCTCACCGACTCGATCGACGCGGAAGTCATGGACGCGGCCGGTGCGCAGCTGAAGCTTATCGTCAACTACGCCGTAGGATTCGACAATATTGACGTCAACGAGGCCAAAAAACGCGGCATCACGATTGCGAACGCCACAACAACAAATATCGCCGAATCCGTTGCCGAACATACGGTTGCGCTCATCTTTGCGCTCGCCCACCGTATCGTCGAAGGCGACGAATTCGCGCGGCTTGGCCGCTATACGGGCTGGGGGCCGGAGCTCTTGCTCGGCACCGACGTCATCGGTAAAACCATTGGCATTATCGGTACGGGCGCGATCGGTTCGGCTGTTGCGCGCCGCTTTCACGCGGGGTTCGGTGTCAACGTCCTCTACACCGACATCAAACGCAACGAAAAACTCGAGGCGGAAACCCAAGCGCGCTACGTCGAACTCGACGAACTCTTGCACGCCGCGGATTTTGTCAGCATTCACGTTCCCCTCTTGCCGAACACACGCCATCTCATTGGCGAACGCGAGCTCGGCCTCATGAAAAAAACCGCCTTTCTTGTCAATACCTCGCGTGGCCCGATCGTCGATGAACACGCGCTCGTCAACGCATTGAGCCAAGGCGTCATTGGCGGCGCGGGTATTGACGTCTACGAATGCGAGCCCATGCTCGCGTGCGACCCGCTCGACGCCAAAGCCCTGCGCTCCATGCCAAACGTCGTGCTCACGCCGCATACGGCGAGCGCAACGCGCGAAACGCGCGACGCCATGAGTCGCCAGGCCGCGGCGAACGTCATCGCGTGGCTCGACGGCACGCCGCTCCCAAACGCGATTCCCTCGTAATATGCCTCGTATACTCAGAAACATCCTGGCCATCGTCGGCATTGCGCTCGTTGTAGGTGCTATCGTCATGATTACCCGCGAGAAGCCCGAGGATGCATTGATGACCTCGGCTGTTTCGTCGAGCACGATGCCTATCGTCCAATTTGCGCTGACCGGCCTTGACCGCGAATCGTGGCCGCTCGCGAGCAAAGCCGAGGGCTACATCGCAAGTCTCACGCCCGACCAACGCATCACACCAATGGTCATCACCGATCCGACGGACAGCAGCATCGTCTACTTTGCCACAACCGCGAATATAGCGATTGACGAAGACGAGGCCGTGCTTGTGAGTGTTTACCGTTACAAAACGCCGACGCACGAATTCGAACGCCTGTATCGACGAACGTATCGCCAAGGCGAAGCGCTGGGACTCAATAAAAACGCGTGGCCGCTCTTGTCGGCTGTCGGCTACGATGACGGACAGCTCGTCCTCATGCTGCAAGATGCTACTTTTTCTCCCGATCCGTGCATGCACCCGCTACTCACCGGTCTCGACAACGAGTCCGCAACCGCGCTCTATAGCCTCGACCTCGGAGATCCGCTCGCTGGCCTTGCCCGCTACACGCCGCCGGACACGAGCGTCATCGAAGCGCAGGCGGCGCAAGACGCGTGCCTCGCGGACAACGATTAACAAAAAAACGCGGCCCATCGGGCCGTGTTTTTTTGGTGGACCAATCGGGACTCGAACCCGAGACCCCCTGCTTGCAAAGCAGGTGCTCTACCAGCTGAGCTATTGGCCCGTGCTCGCTTGCCGGACGAACTTTCGCTCGGGCTTCTTTTGGTCGCCTTCG
>CAYZRQ010000030.1:0-6783 GCA_964480895.1 uncultured Gammaproteobacteria bacterium
CGTTCGTCGAGAAAAGAACGAATCGCCGAAACAAGCCGCGAACGCGTGGCGAAGCGGCGAGCGATTTCGGGATTGGCGATGAGATCAAGCTCGCGTTGGCGATAGCGCGCTTCAACGTCCTGCAGGCCGTGCCATTTTTCCGGCAGTGGTGCAAGCGCCTTGGCAAGCATGGAAACCGATGACGCCAAGAGCGATCGCTCGCCGGTTTTGGTGACGAATACCTCGCCGGCCGCCTCGAGAATGTCGCCGACGTCGGCATGGTCGACAAACAGAGCGTACGCATCGGCGCCCAGACCGTCCTTGCGCACAACAATCTGCATAACGCCGCTCGCATCGGAAACACGAACGAACGTCAGCGCACCGAGATGACGGATGGCGAGCGCACGACCGGCAATGGTAACCCGTTCGTGCGATGCGTGCAGATCGTCGAAACGTTCAAGCACTACGGCTACGTCGTGCGAACGATGTGCGGACGGCGGATACGGATCAACGCCTTTCGCAACAAGCGACGCTAACCGCTCGCGCCGCGCAACGTCCTCAGAAAAATCGGGCATAGCCTATTTCACGTCAACGATTTCGTAACGCATGATTCCCGACGGCACTTCGGCTTCGACAACATCACCGATCCCCTTCCCCATGAACGCGCTCCCGAGCGGCGAAACATTGCTGATCTTGCCGCTCATGGGATTCGCCTCGTTCTCGCCAACGATCTCGTACACCTTTTGGCCGAGCGGGCTTGTGACGGTGAACGTCGAACCGAGTCCGATATTTCCGCCACGCTTTTCCAAAACGACAACGGCGTTCGCGATCATGTCGCCGAGTACCGCGATACGAGTTTCGTTTTGCGCCTGCTGTTCTTTTGCCTCGTGGTATGCAAAATTCTCGGAGAGGTCTCCCATCTCCTTCGCGTCGCCGATTTTTTGCGCAATCTCAACGCGTTGAACCTTAACGCGGTTCACGAGCTCGTCGTTAAGCGCCTGGAGCCCGGACGCCGAAATGTAGGTATTTTGTGACATCATAAACGTGACACGACAAAGTATAGCGTATTTTCGTCAAACAAATCCCGCCGCGAGTGCGGCGGATCAAAACCAAGTCTACCGTAAAGCCTCAAGGGACGTCAATCGCTCGGCAAGTGCGCCGTCCACCACGTCAACACGTCGCGCGCAATCGGCACGGCAAGCGATTGATCTCCACCTTGTTCAACGAGAACCGTAATGACGATTTCGGGGTCGTTAAACGGCGCGAATCCCGTGAACCACGAGTGTGCGGCCGACGCGTTCGACCACTGCGCCGTTCCGGTTTTTCCCGCGACCGCAATCGGCAGCGTCGAGAGCGACGTGGCGCTGCCATTCGTAACCGTGCGGCGCATGGCATCACGGATCACGGTCACCACGTCATCGGGAATAATGTCGTCAACCTCGGTTTCGATGTGCGAGGCCACGTGCGGGGTAACAAGATTGCCGCCGTTCGCGAATACGGCCGTTGCGCGGGCGATCTGCGTTGGGTTGACGAGAAAATCGCCTTGGCCGATGGCGACGTTGTAGGTGTCGCCGATGTACCACATTTCGTCTTTCTCGCGCTCTTTCCAATCTTTGCTCGGCAAAAATCCCGCCGCTTCGCCCGGGATGTCAATGCCGCTCTCTGACCCGAATCCGAACAGCGCCGCGTAGCGCATGAGCGTTTCAAGTCCCATCCCGTTGAACGATTCGTTGCCGCCGCCGATGATATAGAAAAACGTATTCACCGAATCAGCTATTGCGTGGTAGACGTTTGTGACGCCGTGGCCGCCGCTGCGCCAGTCCGGATAGAATTTGGGGCCGACCCACATACCGCCGACCGACAAAAACGAGGTCGCGGGCGTGATGACGCCTTCCATAAGCGCCGCGGCCGCGTACACCGGTTTGATCGTGGAACCCGAGGGATAGCCGCCCGACGTGGCGCGGGGAAACAGCGGTGCGTTGGGATCATTCAGGAGCGCGTTGTAATCGGCGGCGCTGATGCCACTTGTGAACGCGTTGGCGTCGTACGACGGATACGAGACGAGCGCCAATACTTCGCCGGTCGCGGGCTCAAGCGCAACAACCGCGGCGCGTTTCACGGGTAGCGTGGCGAGACGCGTATCGAGCGTCGCCTCGATCGCCGCGGTCAGCCCGGCATCGATGGTGAGCACAAGGTCTTCGCCATCTTGCGTTTCGGTGCGCGAGAGCGTGCGCAGTGAGCGACCAAGCGAATCGACTTCAAGAATTTCGACGCCGGGCGTGCCGCGCAACAGCGCTTCATACGTTGACTCGACACCAAGCTTCCCTGCCGTATCGAATCGGCGGTAACCCTGTTCTCGCAGCTGGGCGTACGCTGCGTCGTCAATGGGACCGGTGTAACCGAGGACGTGCGAGAGCGTCGGCCATGCGTTCGTGGCGTAGGCCCGCCGCGCGCCGAGCTCGATGGCAAGACCGGGAAAATCGTTGCCACGCGTCATGAACGCAAGCGCGCGTTCATAAACAATATCCTCCATAAGCAAGAGTTCCGCATCTTCCGCGCTACGCGCTTGCGATAGGCGCTGTGCAAAGGCGACTTGGTCGCCGCCGAGCGCCTCGGCCGTGGCGGCGAGCGCGCGATCGCCGGCCGCGCCCGGTGGGATGTCGCGCACGGTGGCGATCAAACGGAACGAAGGTTCGTTCCACGCAAGCATGACGCCATTGCGATCGGTAATGACACCGCGGTCGGACGGTAGCACGACGGTACGCGTACGATTCTCGTCGGCAAGCGCGCGAAATTGCGCGCCATTCACAATCTGCCATAGCCCAACACGGCCAAGAAACAATCCGAGCGTGATGCCAAGGAGCACGGTTCCCATCCCCAGGCGTCCGGGACGCAATACGTTACCCACAAACGTACCAGCATGTTGATTCGCGACATCGCGCCCGGAAAAAATATCGTCAAACGTATCATCGGCATCGGCGTCAATAAGCCTGCCGATCTCGTCATCATCTTCAAGCGCGAATACCGCGCGGTTGGATGGTTTTGGACGAAACATGATGATTAGGCGTTGACGTAAAACGTACGTTTGGCGTAGCGCGTAACGCCGCGAACCGCAACCGCGCCACCATAGAGACAGATGAGCAGCATCGGCGTTTCGAGGAGTCGGTCCGTGACAAAGCTCCTGCCGTAGAGCGGCGTATCCGACCACAGCGTGTGGAGAGCGGCGAGAACAAGCGCCGAGGCAACGAGGACAGCGTGAAGCGATAGCCCCATGCCGATGAGCGCATACACCGAGCGGTTCGTGAAAATTTTGCGCTCAAGCGGAACGGCCACGGCGGCGGCAATGAGAAAAGGGATCACGGTCGCACTCCCCTCGCCCCATGGCTCGGCGAGAATGCCCGATAGCGCAAGCCACGCGGCGCCGATGCTGATATCGGTGCGATGGAGCGCGAGAACGCCCGCGGCGAGCGTAAGCGGAAATAATGCGAACGGCGCCGGAAGCGACTGCACAACACTCGCCTCAAGAACGACAACAACACCGAAAAGGATGGCGGTAGAGATCGGAGCGATGGCGCTTTGAGCGAACGGCGTCGTCATAGCGAGTTTAATGGTGCAAGAAGGAACATCGTCGACCATTCACGCGGATCGTGTAGCGGCTCCACAACCGCAGTCTTGAACGGCGCGCTTTCTTGCACAACGACGGCCGAAACTGTGCCGAGCACGAGGCCTTCGGGCATAGCGCCGTCAAGCCCGCTCGTCACCACAACATCGCCAACGTCGACTTTCGCATCTTGCGGAATAAATTCCATGGACAAGAGTGCGCCTTCCTGGCCGCGGACAAGTCCGATGGTTCGCGGTTCGCCCATAATCGCCGCAGGCACCGCGCTTTGGCGGTCGGTGGTAAGGCGAATCGTTGACGATGTGTTGCCGACGTCCGTAACCGTGCCGTAGAGTATGCCGTCACCGATCACGGCTGCCATTCCCGTTGTAACGCCGTCGTTTGCGCCGCGATCAAGCGTCACCGATGATGTGCCGCCAACCGAGCGCGATACGACGCGTGCGGCGATGCGGTCGGCTTTGAGGGCGGATGCAAAGCCGAGCAGATATTCAAGCTCGGCAGCCTCATCAGCAAGCACAAGAAGTTCCGCGTGTTCGGTGCCAAGTGCCATGCGGCTCTCCTCGCACGCGTTCAATCGCGCGGAGAGCGAATCCTCACTTGCCACGACGCGTTCAATCGCGCCGCCGACCGCGGTACCAAAACGCACGAGCTGATGGCGCGCCCACGCATCGGCTGTGTGGAGCACGGGGACGCGGCGCAAGACGATGTACACCACCACAACGCCCACGAACACGGCGAGGCGTTTGGCTCTATGAAGAACAATATCTTGCGTATACCATGCTCGAGGCATAGGCCGTCGCTATCCCGCCGTCGGGAGACTGATTTCGCGCAACAGCGCGTCGTTGCCGAGAAGCGCGCCGCTTCCGCGCACCACGGCGGATTGCGGATCGTCGGCAACACGTACCGGGATGTCGGTTTCCTTGGAAATGCTGCGTTCAAGGCCGCGCAAAAGCGCGCCGCCGCCCACAAGCGTAATGCCGCGTTCGTAAATATCAGCAACAAGTTCCGGCGGCGTAACCTCGATCGTTGCTTTAATGTTTTCGATAATCGTCCGCACCGAACGCGCGAGCGCTTCGCGAACTTGCGCGTCGGAAACAGCAACCTCTTTGGGAAGGCCGGTGACGAGATCGCGGCCGCGCATCGTCATGCGCAGGGGCTCGCCCGTGTCGAGCGAACTTCCAATGCGACACTTTACATCTTCCGCCACCTTTTCGCCAAGCAAAATATTGAACACATCGCGAGCGTATTGGAGGACGTTCTTTGTCATCTCATCGCCGGCCACGGTGAGTGACTTCCATGTAACGATACCCGAGAGCGAGATGACGGCTATTTGCGTTGTGCCGCCGCCAATATCGACAATCATGTTGCCTATCGACTCTTCAATCGGCAGTCCTGCGCCGATCGCGCCAACAAGCGGTGCTTCGACGAGAAACGCTTGGCGCGCGCCGGCCGAAAGCGCTGCGTCCTCAACGGCTTTGCGTTCGACCTCGGTAATCTCCATGGGCACGTTCATGACAATACGCGGCCGCGGCACAAGCGTGAACGACTCTTCGTGCGTTTTGTCGATAAAATATTTCAACATTTTTTCCGTAACCTCGAAATCCGAAATGACACCTTTGGTGAGCGGGCGCGTGGTAACGATATGCGGCGGCGTTTTGCCGAGCATATCTTTTGCCGTACGGCCGACGGCGAGGATGTGGTTCGAGCGCGTGTTGATGGCGACAATCGAAGGCTCGTTCATGACGATGCCTTTGTCCTTCACGAACACGCGCGTATTCGACGTGCCAAGGTCGATGGCGATGTCCTCGGAAAAACGGCCGAAAAAGCGATTAAACATAGCGACGGGGGTATTTCATCACACCCGCCGTGAACGAGCAAAGAAGTTGTTCAGACCCGCTCGTCCTTGTTGGCGTTGAGAAAAAGGAACTCGACGAACGCGACAAGCGCCATGGTAACGAGGGCGGTCGGAATACTGAACAAACCGCGCGAAAGCAAGGTCAAACAGCCGGCCACAAGCATCGTCAAAAGGATCGCCTGGCGCAGCGATCGTGCCACGGCAAGTCCCACGCGGTCATCGCTCAACCGCCGCGCCCGCGCTACGGTGCCAACGATCGTAAGAAGACCGGCAAGGCCGCTCATCATGCTCACGTAAAACGCGACGAACCCAAACGCGCCCGCGTTCACGGGGTCGATGCTAATGACGACGATCGCCCATGCCGACAGAGCGACGGCGGTGCCGATCGTGAGCACGGTGAGATATTGGCGGAGGTTCATATGCGTCAAATGTCGAATGTCCCGGACTTTCGACGGTTCGCTATCACCGTTTGACATTGAACTTTCGACTTTCGACACTAGTTTACCACTCTCGCCACGGCTCGGGGTTGACGCGGACGTCGATTGCGACAATCGATACGTCGGGGATCGCTTCTTCGAGCCGATGCGCCAGCGCTTCCGTGCACGGCTCTGCATCGTATGCCGCCGAAGCGTGACGGCACGCAAGCGAAAGGCGACCGTCGCGAAACGAGAGCGCGCGCACATCGTCGACAAGCGGCTTTCCAAGCATTTCCGCAAGGACCTCGTTCGCGCGAACAACAACCATGTCTGCCGTCACCTGCCGCGTAATCCCGTGGCGCGCCAGTGCGCCACCCAGCATGTTTTTCAGGGCATTAATCGCCACAATCACCTCAATCGCCAATAATCACCAACTCATCATACCCTGAACGGACAAATGTCCTTGAAATCGCAATATCGGCAGTGAGGCCCCGGTGTTGCGTCAAAGTTCGACGTGCCGATGCTCCGCATCGTCTCGCGAATATTAGCCTTGAGTTTTTCTTTGTCCTTCGCGGTCGGCACAAAGCTCACCGCGGTATTCGTCTCCAGGTAGTAATACGTGAGGAGTGCCACCGGTAGCGGCGGCGAAAAACATTCCTCGGCCGCTAGCGCGTAAAGCACGAGCTGCCGCTTATCGTCCCATGCGAGCGTGTCTTTTGGTGTTCCGGTTTTGTAGTCGATGATCTCGTAGCCGCCATCAACGGTGTCGATACGGTCGATGCGTCCTTTGACGAGAACGCTTGCACCGTCGTCGGTCACTTTGAGCGTGAAGCCTTTTTCAAGTGCATACGGCTTTGGCGGATTGGCGCTTACGCGGCGATGATACTCCCGCAGCGTCGCCCTTCCCTTTTCGC
>CAYZRQ010000031.1:0-6413 GCA_964480895.1 uncultured Gammaproteobacteria bacterium
CCAGGTTATTGCCAAGCCGGGTTCGGTGAAGCCGCACACGAAATTCGAAGCGCAAATCTACGCGTTGACGAAGGAGGAAGGCGGTCGTCACAAGCCGTTCTTCAAAGGCTACAAGCCGCAATTTTACATCCGCACGACCGATGTCACGGGTGACATCACGCTTCCGGAAGGCACCGAAATGGTGATGCCGGGCGACACGGTGAACGCCGTCGTTACCCTCATCGCTCCGGTTGCTCTCGAGGAGAAGATGCGCTTCGCTATCCGCGAAGGCGGTCGCACGGTCGGTGCCGGAACAGTTGTCAGCATTACCGAATAACCCAAGAACAGCACGGAGGGAGAGCGAACCTCTCCCTCCCTCTGCTACCTGAATGTACCTTGGTTCCCCTATGACCGACGCAACGAAGACAAAAGAAGAGGTCAAGCCGCGCATCCGAATCAAAATTCGGGCGTACGACCACAAGATTATCGACACCGCAACGGTGACGATCATCAAGACCGCCGAACGCTCGGGCGCCGAAGTTCTCGGACCGGTGCCGCTCCCGACGGAGTGCCGTCGTTACACGGTGAACCGCTCGACATTCATCGACAAGACCTCGCGCGACCAGTACGAGATGCGCATTCACAAGCGCCTTATCGACATCATGAGTCCCACGGAGCGCACGATCGATGCGCTTATGAGCCTCAATCTGCCGGCCGGCGTCGACGTAGAGATTAAGATGTAGTTGGTTCGAACCTGAAAGTACGTAAATAACAAGTGGGGAACTGCGATGGCTGCATCTAACCGGTGCCGCGATCGCAGGAACCCACTGCAACGCCTCAACAGCGAACCGAGAAGAAAGATCCCAACGTGTCGCGCTTTGGCGCGAGGGAAAACCTTCTTGACGATTCGTGCGAGGTTAAAGGAGTCCGATTCACAGCGAAAGAAAACACCTGGCGCACCACGAATCCGTGCATGCTTCAGGCTGGAAGTCGAAAGACTTCGAGTTTTTTCGTTCTGATGCGGGCTCACGTTCCACTGTGTTCACACATGAACGATTCATATGAAAGTGCTTCTCGGAAAGAAAATTCAGATGGACCAGGCCTTCCGCGAGGACGGCACCGTGGTTCCGGTAACGCTTATCGAAGCGACGCCGACAGTTGTGGCCGGCGTTCGTAAGGACGCGCAGGGCCGTGCCGTCGTTGTCGTCGGATTCGGCAAGCGCAAGCATGCCGCCAAGCCGCAGGTTGCCGAAGCCGGCGATCTCGGCGCGTTCGAGGCCATGCGCCAGTTCCGGCTTGCGGACGGCGAAACCGTTGAGCGCGGCACGCAAATGACCGTTGCCACATTCGCGCTCGGCGACTTTGTCAATGTTGTCGGTACGTCAAAGGGTCATGGTTTTCAGGGCGTTGTGAAGCGCCATGGATTCGCGGGTCATCCGTCGACGCACGGTCACAAAGACCAGTTGCGCAAATCGGGTTCGATCGGCGCCGGTGGTGTTCAGCGCGTGTTCAAAGGTATGCGTATGGCCGGCCGCATGGGCGGCGACCGTATCACCGTAAAACATCTCGAGGTCGTTACGATTGATACGGAAAAAAACATTATCGGCGTCAAAGGTGCGGTACCGGGCGCTCGTGGCAGTCTTGTAACGCTGCTCGCATCTGACCGAAACGTATGGCACAAGTAAACCTCTACACCTGGGAAGGCAAAGCCACCGGAACTCTCGATCTTCCGGATGCATTTTTCGGCGTGAAACCGAAGGCGCATGTCGTCCACGAAGTCATCGTCGCGCAAGACGCGAACAGCCGCGAGGCGATCGCGCACACGAAGGATCGCTCGGAAGTGAGTGGCGGCGGTAAAAAGCCGTGGAAGCAAAAGGGCACCGGCCGCGCGCGTCACGGTTCGATCCGTTCCCCGATTTGGTCGGGCGGTGGTATTACGCATGGCCCGCGTTCCGATCGGAATTTTACGGTCAAAATCAACAAGAAAATGAAACGCCTCGCGATCGCCATGTTGCTTAGCGACCGCGTGAACGATGGCGCCTTTGTCGCGGTTGAAGATTTCGCCATTCCTGAAGCCAAGACGAAGTACGTCGCGGCCATGCGCAAGGCATTGCCGGGTACGGGGACATCGGCTCTCGTGATTGTGACGAAGGGCGATGCGGCCATGAAGCGCGCCGCGGTGAACCTGCCGAAAACAACGACGATCCACGCGCATAGCCTCAACGCCCGCGATCTCGCGAAATTCCGCACGATCGTCGCGTCAAAAGCCGCGATCGACGAAATCGTTACCACGTTCACGACGTAATATGAGCATTATTAAGCGCAAAACTTCGCAGATTGAGACGACGCCAGAGGACGCCGTGGTTGAGGCCGCCGTCGCTCCGGTTGAGAAGAAGGTCAAGGCGAAGAAAGTCGTGAAAGCAGCCAAGCCGGCGACCACGAAGACCGTTTCGCGCTTTGCCGCCGAAACAATTCTCGCACCGCTCGTCACCGAAAAGGCCGCGCGCCATTCGAGTGCGAACGTCATGGTGTTCCGCGTGGCCACGTCGGCAACGCGCATCGCCGTCAAACAGGCGATCAAAGAGCTCTACCACGTAACACCGGTCAAGGTGAACATCATTAATGTCCACGGCACGCAGGTTCGCTTCGGGCGCACCGTCGGTTTCCGCAAGGGCATGAAAAAGGCGCTGGTGACGCTCCCGAAGGGCACGCACATCGACGTTTTCGCTTCGTAATATGCCGATTAAGCAATACAAACCGACGACCCCCGGCCGCCGCAAGTCAAGCGTACAGACGTTTGACGACGTAACGACCAAGCAACCGCAGAAATCGCTCCTTATTGCGAACAAGCAACAGGCGGGACGCGGCGCAAAAGGTCACATTACCGTTCGCCATCGCGGCGGTGGCAATCGTCGGCATATCCGTATTATCGACTGGGCACGTACGAAGTTCGACATTCCGGCCAAGGTGCAAACCATCGAGTACGATCCGAACCGCGGTGCTCGCATCGCGCTCGTGGCGTATGCCGACGGCGAGAAGCGTTATATCCTCGCGCCGCAAGGCGTTACGGTCGGCATGACGCTCCTTTCCTCGCGCGAGCGCGGCGAGCCGAGTGTCGGCAACCGGTTCCCGCTCGAAAAGATTCCGGTCGGCATGCAGGTGCACAGCATCGAGCTCCAGCCGGGAAAGGGCGGCCAGATGGTTCACGGTGCCGGTCTCTCGGCCGAGCTCCTCGCCCATGAAGGTGACTACGCTACGCTACGTCTCCCGTCAGGCGAAATGCGCAAGGTTCCGAAGGTATGCATGGCGACCGTGGGCGTCGTCTCAAACCCCGACTGGCATCTCGTCCGCTGGGGCAAGGCCGGCCGCATGCGCCACAAGAGTGTTCGTCCGACCGTCCGCGGTAAGGCGATGAACCCGGTCGACCACCCGCACGGTGGTGGTGAAGCGCGAAATTCAATCGGTCTCAAGGCACCGAAGACGCCCACAGGCAAGAAGGCGCTCGGCGTGAAGACGCGCAAGCAAAAAAAGCCGTCGAACGCCATGATCATCCGCCGCCGCCAAAGCGGTAAGCGCAAATAACCTATGCCGCGCAGCCTCAAAAAAGGACCGTACGTCCATCCCAAACTCGCAAAGAAAGTCGACAAGCTCCGACCGGGCGACAAGACCGTTGTCAAAACCTGGGCGCGTGCGTCGACGATTACTCCGTCCATGGTGGGTTTCACCTTCGGCGTGCACAATGGACGTGAATTTATCCAAGTGCGCATCGTTGAAAACATGGTCGGTCACAAGCTCGGCGAGTTCTCGCCGACGCGAAAGTTCGTCCGTCACTCGGGTAAGGCCGCTGCAGCCGCAGCTGCTCCCGCGCCAAGCGCGCCAGCAGCCGGTGCCAAGCTCTCCCGTTAGCCCCAATGTATGGAAGTGAAAGCGCAAGCAAAATTCATCCGGATCGCTCCGCGAAAAACTCGTCTCGTTGTCGGGTTGGTTCGAGGTCGTTCGGTTGACGAGGCACGCAAGCAGCTCCTCGTCTCGCCAAAGTTGGGAGCAAAGGCGGTCATGAAGGTGCTCGAGTCGGCAGTAGCCAACGCCAAGCACAACTTTAAGATCGATCCGGCAGGACTCGTTGTTGCCAAGGCGTGGGTTGACGAGGGGCCGAAGCTTCGCCGCGTTACGCCGCGCGCACAAGGCCGGGCGACGCCGATCCGTCACCGCATGTCCCACATCACGATCGTCGTTACGTCAAATGTCGAAGGTCAAATGTCGAAAGTCGAAGGTCGAAAGTCTAGCGGTAAGACCGCACCGACGAAACGATCGAGCGCCGGCACGATCAAGCCCAAGCGTGCGAAGACTGTGAAGACGAGCACCGCTAAGAAGACCGAATAAACCTATGGGTCACAAAGTCCATCCTAAAGTCTTTCGACTTTCGACGATCTACACCTGGGATTCCAAGTGGTTCGCCCGCGGCAAGAATTTCGTCGCATCGCTTCGTGAAGACGTCGAATTGCGCGAATACCTTCGCGCGGCGCTCAAAGACGCGAGCATCGATCTCATCGGCATCGAACGCACGCCCAAGCAGCTCACCATCACCATTCACACGGCAAAACCCGGTGTGGTGATCGGCCGCGCGGGTGCGGGCATCGAGGAGCTGAAGAAAAAGATTCTCAAGCGCTTCTACCGCGGCCGCCGCGTAACGCTCAACATCAACGTTCAGGAAATTTCGCGCCCATCACTCTCGGGCGAAATCATCGGCCAGCAAATCGCTCGCGAGATTGAACAGCGCCTTCCGTTCCGCCGCTCCATGAAAATGGCGGTCGAACGCGTCATGAAGAGCGGCGCCAAGGGTGTAAAACTCACGCTCTCGGGACGCTTGAACGGTGCGGAAATCGCGCGCACGGAAACAATCTCGCAAGGCTCGATTCCGCTGCACAACCTTCGCGCCGATATCGATTTCGCTCGCGTGCGTGCTACCACCATGATGGGCGTGATTGGCATCAAGGTCTGGGTGTACCGCGGTGACGTCTTCGATGGTGAGAGCCCAAAGGCCGAGTCGGCCGAAGCTACGCTACCGGCGCCCCGCGCCCCGCGTCGTCCTCGCTAGGATACTGAATAATCGCCTCCTATGTTGCTTCCGAAACGGATGAAATACCGCAAGTGGCACAAGCGTCGGACCGCCGGCGACCGCTTGGCGACCCAAAAAACGACGGTGGCATTCGGTTCCTACGGGCTCAAAGCCACGACCGAAGCCTGGGTGACCGCGCGGCAGATCGAAGCCGCTCGTCGCGCAATGACGCGCGCCATCAAGCGCGGAGGAAAGATCTGGATCCGCATTTTCCCGGATCATCCGGTAACCAACCACGGCGCAGAGGCGCCGATGGGTAAAGGCAAGGGCGGCGTCGATTACTACATGACGCCGGTACGTGCAGGAACGGTCATGTTCGAAATGGACGGTGTCACGTCCGATATCGCGCAGGAGGCGTTTCGTCTCGCCGCGCACAAACTTCCGCTGAAGACGAAAATCGTCACTCGCGAATAAGACCTATGCCTACAAAACCCTTTGACGGCAAAAGCCGCACCGAGCTCGAGGCCATGGTCGCCGAGGATCGCGCGCGTCTCCACGACCTGCGCATCAAGCTCTCCGTCGGCCAGCTCCGCGACGTGCGCGAAGTCCGGGAAATCCGCAATCGTATCGCTCGCATGCTCACGCAAGTCGCAACTATCCACGAATAACCTATGGAAACGCAAACACATAAACCCATGCGCCGACGCCTCAAGGGCGTTGTCGTCTCGGACAAGATGGTGAAAACCGTCGTGGTTCGCGTCGACCGTACGGTTGTTCATCCGAAGTACGGCAAGCGCTACATCATGAGCACGAAATTTCTCGCGCACGACGAGTCCGGTGCCAAGCCGGGTGATGCCGTGACGATCGAAGAAACGCGGCCGTTGTCGGCGCGCAAGCGCTGGCGCGTTGTCGCGGTAAGCTCGAACGTAACGGCTCCGGCCGCCAAGTAACCCAAGCGTATGTTGCAGCATCGATCTATGATCGCCGTCGCGGATAATTCTGGAGCCAAAAAGCTCCAGGTGATTCGCGTGCACGGCGGTTACAAAAAGCGTTATGCGCGTTTGGGCGACGTCGTCACCGCGGTGGTGAAGGAAGCCGCACCGCACATGGGCGTTAAGAAGAGCGACATTGTGCATGCGGTTATTGTTCGCACGCGCAAGGAGGTTCGTCGTAAAGACGGCTCGTATATTCGTTTTGACGAGAACGCCGGAGTTATCGTCAACCGTCAGACCAAAGAACCCAAGGGTACGCGCATTTTCGGACCGATCGCGCGCGAACTGCGGCCGCTCGGGTTCACGAAGATCGTTTCGCTGGCGCCTGAAGTCCTCTAACGTATGAAGATCAAAACCGGTGACCTCGTCCGCGTGATCGCGGG
>CAYZRQ010000032.1:0-2762 GCA_964480895.1 uncultured Gammaproteobacteria bacterium
ACCCGGCGGAGGCGCCGGACGCGGCGGTGACAGTCGCGGCCGAGGCCGTGGCGGCCGTCGCGACGATCGCGAACCGCGCGAATTCGAGCAGAAGATTCTCGAGCTCGCTCGCGTCACTCGCGTTACCAAGGGCGGCAAGCGTATGCGCTTCCGTGCCGCTGTTGTCATTGGCGATCGCCGTGGACGCGTCGGCTTTGGCGTTGCCAAAGGTGCCGACGTTTCCATGTCGGTCGAAAAGGCATTTCGTCAAGCCAAAAAGAACATGGTGAAGGTTCCACTCGTCAACGAGACGATCCCGCACGAGGTCAGCCGTAAATTCGCCGCGGCAATGGTGCTCCTCAAGCCCGCGCCGAAAGGCACGGGGCTTAAGTGCGGCGGACCGACGCGCGTTGTTCTCGAACTCGCGGGCGTGCCGAATGCCGTGTCCAAGCTGATGGGATCGAAAAATAAAATCAACAACGCCAAGGCGACGTTCCTCGCGCTGCGCGCGCTGCGTGCTCCGCTTGCGAAGCCGGCCGTCGTGTAATATCGCTTGTATGGCAATTTCCATGAACACCATCCGTTCGGCGCGCGGCTCCAAGCAGAACAAGCGCCGCGTTGGACGCGGTCTCGGCAGTCGCGGCACAACCGCTGGCCGCGGCCAGAAAGGCCAAACCTCACGCTCCGGCGTCGGCGGTCTCAAGCGCCTCGGCATGCGCCACACGATTTTGGCAACGCCAAAGTTGCGCGGTTTCCGTTCGCTCGCAACAAAGCCGCAAACGGTAGACATCGGTCAGATCGGCAAGATCTACATTGCCGGAGAAACGGTTAGCCCGACGACGCTCGCGAAAAAGGGTCTTGTTCCCGACCGCAAGGCGGCGGTGAAAATCCTTTCAACGGGCACGATCGACATCGCGGTGAGTGTCAAACATTGTGCCGTTTCCGCACCCGCGGCCGCGAAAATCACGGCTGCAGGAGGAACCATTCTCTAGCACTCTTCCCAACGCACCACTATGGAAACTCTCAAGCGTATTTTTCGGACGCCCGAACTTCGCAACAGCATCTTGTTCATCCTGTTCGCCGTCACCGTGTTCCGCGTTGCCGCGCACATCACCGTACCGGGTATCGACGCGAGCGGATTGTCGGCATTGCTTGAGGGCAATCAGTTCTTGGGACTCTTGAACGTGTTTTCGGGCGGGACGCTCAACAACTTTTCGATTGTTGCACTTGGCGTTGCGCCGTACATTACGTCCTCCATCATCTTCCAGCTGCTTGGCATGATTTTGCCGAGCGTGGAGGAGATGCAAAAAGAAGAACAAGGTCGCGCAAAGATCAACCGTTGGACGCGCATGGCTACGGTACCGCTCGCACTCCTGCAGTCGTACGGCCTTATCCGCATCATCGAGCAGCAGCCGCTTGGGATTTCGCTTCAGGGTATTGACCTCGCTACCGCCATGCTGTCCATGGCCGCCGGTACGATCTTCCTCATGTGGTTGGGCGAGCTTATTTCGGAGCGTAAGGTCGGTAACGGCATGTCGATCATGATCTTTGCCGGCATCATTGCCGGATTGCCGTCGGTTGTCATGCAAATGGCGGCAACATACACGCGCGCCGACTTGCTTGACGTGGCGCTGTTCGTACTGCTGTCGATCGTTACCATCGTTGGCGTTGTTGTCGTGAGCGAAGGCCAGCGCAACATTCCCGTCCAATACGCCCGCGGCTTGCGCGGCTCGGCGGGAAAAATCCAGTCGTCGCTGCCGCTGCGCATCAACATTGGCGGCATGATTCCGATCATCTTCGCGCTCTCGATCATCGTGCTGCCGCCGCTTGTCGCCCAGTTCTTCACGACGGCACGCACGCAGGTCGTGCAAGACATCGCTACGGGCACGATCGCGCTTTTCAGTAACAATCTCTTTTACGGCATCGCGTACTTCACGCTCGTCTTCGCCTTCACGTTCTTCTACGCCTCAATCGTATTCCGGCCGGAGCAAGTCGCTGAAAATCTCCAAAAGCAAGGCGGCTTCATTCCGGGCGTCAGGCCGGGAGAGCAGACGACGAAATACTTGGGATGGGTCGTCAACCGCTTGCTGCTTTCGGGCGCCGTTTTCCTTGGCATTATCGCCATCCTGCCGATTATCGTGCAGGCAATAACCGGCAACCAAAACCTCGTCGTCGGCGGTTCGTCTGTTATCATTGTTGTGTCAGTCGTCGTCGATATCGTCAAACAAGTTCAGTCGCAACTCACCATGCGTTCGTACGATATCGGATAACACGCGGTCTATGCAGGGCGTTTATCTTTCCGAAGCCGTTATTGGGGACTGGGTAGCTGGCGCCACGTCGAACGTTTACGAACGCGCCGACGTTGCCGAGGTCATTTCGGCGTTGCAGCGCGCGTGCGGCGGTCGCGTGACGCTCCACGACATTGAACTGCGATTCCGCGAAGTCATGGACGACGAAACCGTGCACTTTACCAAGTACACGGCGCGCTATCTTCTTGAGCATCTGCCCGAAGAACTCTTGGTCTAGATTATGCACCGCATTCTCATTCAAGGCCCGCAAGGATGCGGGAAGGGGACGCAAGCGGTGATTCTTGGAAAACGCCTCGGCATCCCGCATCTGTCCATGGGTCAGCTGTTGCGCGAGGCGGCGCACGACGACCCGTCGATTCGATCCTTCACGGATCGCGGTGAGTTGGTGCCCGACGCCGTTGTTCACAAGGTGCTCATGCAGCGGCTCGCAAATGCAGATTGCGCAAACGGCTACATTCTTGATGCGTTTCCGCG
>CAYZRQ010000032.1:2772-6088 GCA_964480895.1 uncultured Gammaproteobacteria bacterium
GCAGCGAAAGCCAATACCGAACAGCAAAGGACGACATCGTGCCGACCGCAGTCATCGTCATCAACGTTCCGCCCGAGGTGTCGCTTGAGCGTATGCGCAGCCGCGCACGCATTGAAAAGCGCGACGATGACACGCCGGAGGCTATGCGCCGACGGCTCGAAATTTACGAACATGAGACGAAGCCCATTATCGCAACGTATCGCGCCATGGGACTTGTGCGCGATGTCGACGGCGTGGGGACGATTGAGGAGGTTGCCGAACGTATTTTTGGCGTGTGTTCCGCGCAGGGAGGATGTTGACCTATGGCCATGATTAAAACCGCCAAGGAAATTCAAGCCATGCGCGAAGGCGGCGCGCTCCTTTCGCGTGCGCTTCAGGCGGCGCTCGACGCCATTGTGCCGGGCGTTACGATGGCCGAGCTCGATGCTCTTGCGACCGGCGTTATTGAAGCGGGCGGCGGAAGGCCGTCGTTTTTGGGGTATACGAGCGGCGGCGGGCAGCCGTTCCCGTCCACCATGTGTATTTCGCGCAATGACGAAGTCGTGCACGGCCTTGGCAATCGCGACATCGCGCTTGTTGAGGGCGATATCGTCGGGCTTGATATCGGTTGTTGGTACAAGGGATTGTGTACCGACATGGCGGCAACGGCGCCGGTGGGTACGACGAGTGTCGCACGATTGCAGCTCATGCGCGTGACGCATGGCGCCATGATGGCGGGCATCGCCGCGGCGAAAGCCGGTGCGTACGTCAGTGATATTTCCAGTGCGATTGAAGACGCCATTGACGAGCACGCGTATGGCATTGTTACGTCGCTTGTCGGTCACGGCGTGGGGCATGCGGTGCACGAAGCGCCGCACGTGCCAAATTATCGCGGTAAAGGTTTTCCTAAAGTGAAACTTGAAGCGGGGATGTGCCTTGCGCTCGAGCCGATGGTGACGCTCGGCACCGAAGCGGTGAAGATGGCGCCCGACGGCTGGACCATTGTGACGAAAGACCGGAGCGATGCCGCGCATTTCGAGCTCACGATAGCCATTACCGTGGACGGCGCGGAGATCCTGACGCCACCACCCACGGTTCGCGGCCTTGATGCACAACGTAAAAAGAATGCCCGCCCCCCAAAGTAGGGAGCGGGCAGCCGGACATTACGCCTCGGCAACATGCCGTGTGGCGCACCGGACCAGAGAATCTGCTGAACGTCGCATGGAGATGGTACGTTACGGCACCCGGAAACGCTTGGCGCAGGGAGGAACTCCAGCCGCACCGTGGCGTTTCACGGATGTGAGCCCGCAGTGAAGGCTCATGCCCCGAGGAGGAGGGGACTTGACTCCGGCGGCACGGATGCCGCCACGGACGACCCGAAAGATCCGTTCCTGTCGTTGTGCGACCAGGAATCATAGCACATTTGAGCTAATCGGTCAAGCATTCCCCCTATGCGTAATGCAGCAACAGACGAAACGTTTATTCGCGAATCGTTGCAAAAAAATGGTGTTCGCGAGACCGTGTATGTTGCGGCGAATACCTATGACGGCGGCTACGAAGTCCGAGCGGGAACCGTGGATTTTTTTGTCGATTATGAGACGATAGACGACGGTGACGAGAAGACGATTATCGAACGATATGCGAAGCGGTGATATTGCAGGACTCATCATGCTCGGCGCGGCGATTACGGCACTTGGGTTATTTTTCGTGTTCGCGCCCAACGACGCTCCCGAGATCGATTTTGCGCCGGTTGATGTCGGCGGCGGGTCGCTCACTTTTCCCGAACAAACACGCACGACCGAGGTCACGTTTTCGACAACGCTCGTGAAAACAGGATTTGTAACGATTCATCAAGCGATCGGCCTGGCTCCCGGCCCGGTGGTCGCCATATCGTCACCACTTACTCCCGGCGAGTACGTTGACGTAACGCTTGCCGTTCCCGACGGTTTGACGCCGGGGCTTCCTTACATTGCGCTTCTTCTCGTCGACGACGGCGACGGGGTGTACGAGAGCGATTGGGACTTTCCGGTGACGACCGGCGGCAGCGTTGTGCGCGCGGATTTCCGTGCGCCGGGCGAAAGCGTGCTTATTCCCGAATAGCGTTAATGTTGTGAAGTATCTCGGCATTGATTTCGGTGTACGAAAAATCGGACTCGCGGTCGGCGACGACGTGAGCGGTATTGCATTTCCGTTCGGCGTGATCGCCGGTGGGGAAGATGCGCCCGAGCGTATCGCGAAGATCGCACGGCACGAGGGGATCGAGGCGCTCGTCGCCGGCATTCCCATCCCTGTGGAAGCGCACCACACCGAGGATCAGCTCAACATGACCATGGCATTCGTCACGCGAACGGGGGACGTTGCCGAGCTACCCATTCACGTTGTTGACGAGCAATTTTCGTCGGCCGAAGCTCGGCGCATCCAGCGCGAATACGGCGCCGAGGCCGAGGAAGACGCCATTGCCGCAATGCTTATTTTACAAGCGTATCTCGACGAACGAAACCGTTCGACGTTATGACGTTACAAGGTTGAACGTCTATGTGGTCGACGATCAAAACGCCGGCGATCGTGCTTTCGACGTCGCCACTGCGCGAAGCTGATCGTCGCTACACGGCGCTGACGCCTTTGTCGGGCAAGATTGAGTTTGTTGGTCGCGGCGCGCAAAAGCCGCGCGCGAAACTGGCGCCGCATTTAGAACCGTTCGCTGTTGTCGATCTTGAAGTGGTGTACGGCGCGCATTCGACGACCGTGATTTCCGCTGAACGGCTTGAGACATTTTCGACGATCGGTACAACGCTCGAACACCGTTTGCTCGCTCACACGCTGTTTGCGCTTGTTGACGATGCGGTGAAGCCTGACCTGAACGACGAGGTTATGTATCTTGATGTGCTTGAGATTCTGCGATTCCTCGACGCCCGTACTGCGCTTCCTCCCGGACGAGGCGCGCTTATTCTTGGCGGGTTTGTGCTGCGGTTTTTACGTCGACTTGGTTACGACATTGAACTTTCGCGCTGTCTTGCGTGTGCACTCCCCGTTATGCCGCTGTGCTTCCGCTGGCATAGCGGCCGCGGCGGTTTGGTGTGTTCCGATTGCGCGGCGATGCATCCCGAAGATTGGTTTGCGGCGCGGGCACTTGACGAGGCGGCCGTGACGCTCATGCGTTTCGCGCGCGACGCCGAGTACGCCCACTTGCTGCGCCCCGCGCTCCCCGGCCGCGTCATTGCCGAGTTTTCGGCATGCGTTGATGATGTCGCCCGTTACCATATTCCCGGCTTTCGGGCGGTGGCACTGTGGCCAGACGCCGGGTTGTTGCCCCCGCCCGCAAACGTGGTATAGTCGT
>CAYZRQ010000032.1:6098-6379 GCA_964480895.1 uncultured Gammaproteobacteria bacterium
GGCTGAACACCCGCCGAGCCGAACAAAACCTAAGAAAAGATGTCCCAATGATCCCTCGCATACGCTCGGGATGGTGAGTGGGACAAAGTAAGGTGGCGCCGCGCTAATCACCGCCCTTACACGCCCGTCATCGTTTTTCGATGGTGGGCGCGTAAGGGTGATTGCGTTTTATGACAACCGTCAGTGCGCTTGCATCGCTTGTTGGACGTGAAGTTGAGCTCAAAGGCTGGGCGTATAACTTCCGTTCGAGCGGCAAAATTTACTTTCTCCAGTTCCGCGAC
>CAYZRQ010000033.1:0-6197 GCA_964480895.1 uncultured Gammaproteobacteria bacterium
ATGAGTCCTTGCGTATCGAGCATCGCCACCTGCAACCCCATGCTCGACAGCCCGCCGGCAACCGTCGACGTGCGCTGCATAAGCGTTTCACGGCGATCGTGGAACTTTTTTTCGTTGAGCTTGACGATTTTCGCCGGCGACAGCGCTGCCGAAAATTTCGTCATAAAACCTTTGCCTTTTTCGTTGCCTTCGAGCGGATCGAACGGGATAATAACGTAAAAATGCTTTTGCATGATCTCGCCGAGCTCGACCAATTCTTTGATAAACGATGTGTAGTCACGGATTTGCGTCTTGAGAAGCTCGTTCGCGATGGTGTCTTCCTGCGCTTTGAGGCGCTCAAGGTAGCCGTCGATGTTCATGCGGCGTGATTGAACGACGATTTGCAGCGGATGTTCGAGACCGTTCAAAAACTGCATGTAGCCTTGGATGATCGCTTGCTGCTCGTCTTCGCTCTTGAGCGCGAAGTTGATGCTCGACACCATGAGCGCGGCGCGTAGCGTGCCGTCCTTCATAACGACAACGTCCTCGCGGATTTCAGCGATATCCAAAAATCGCTGCGTCGGCTGACCGGGCTTGGGTTTCGCGAGTTGGTTCTTTTGTGCTGCCATATTACGGCGTGTCGCCTTCGTCGGCCACGTACGTTCCGCCGGTGTTGACGACAAGCGTCAGTTCTTGCAGCCGCGAGCTTTCAAGCGGTGCTTTTTTGGGCGTTGACATGATCGGCGGTTCGGTTTCAAGATCGAGAAATACGCGCAAATCGGCGTCAGAAAGCGTTTTGTCCCACACGCGCAGCCGCGGCTTCCAAAACGTCTGGATGAAGTTGAGCGCGATGAAGTGAAACGGCTGACCATTGACCTTGGCGAAGGAGAAAATCAGTCCGATGACGAGCACGGGAAGCCCGAACATGAGTACGAACAGGATGTTGAGGAAGATGCGGTAGATGACGAATTCGATAAGCAGTACCGCGAGCATAATAAGGAACTGCCGCGCGGTAATAAATCCGATGATTTTCGACTCAACGTCGAGAAATTGTGGGACGACGAATTGCGACCTTGGCATGCAAAAAGTATATCACGCTCAATACCGCAGCTTCGCATTGAGCGAAGCAACAGCACGGATTTCCGCGGGGCTCAAGCTCTCGTCGCCCGACGCGCGGCGGCGGCTGCCGATCTCGACGATGGGAACGCCATCCTTGAGCGCGGCCGCGGCCATCGCCAGGTAAAGCTGGTTCACCGGCGATTTGCGCCAAGCCGCGACGCCCTTCACACGGTCGTCATAAGATTGTTTTTCAAGCGCAAGGAGCAAATCCTCGACTTTTAGCACGGCGTCTGACGGCGATGTCGATAGTCTGCGGAATTCGGTGGGTGTCATGGCGCCAAGCTGATCGACGGGACCCATGAGCTTGGTTGCCGCGCGCACGTCGGTAACGATTTTTTGGGCACCGCCTTCTTCCGGCGGCACGCTCCCTACCGTGAGCTTGGGCTTCACGGGCGCGGGACGCTCGGCAATACTCGCCTTCATTCGCGCCTCGGGCGTTACTCGCGCTTCCTGCAATCTCACCTCGTCGTCTTTGGTACGCGCCGCACTCACGCGGAACACGTCCGCATTGTCGCCGCTTGCAACATTCGACGTTTGATGTTCAACGCTCGTCTCCGAATCAATATACTGGAATGATACACGCCCGCGCTCCACCGCTTCGGTGAGCGTTTCGAGCTCGGCGCCCGCAAGACGAAAATCACGCGCAAAAAATTCCCGTGTCTGATACACGTCGCGCACGCCGCGAATCGCCGCACGCGCCAAATCAGCAAATGCCTTTTTTGCAATGCGCTTTGCCGCGAGCGTCGGCGCGGCAGCGTCAACCGCCACTGTAACGGCCGCTTCGAGCTTGCTCTTGGCCGGTGCCGCCGCCTCCTGAATCCGCTGCATCGCGCGCCCCGCGATTACCGGCACCTCGGCGGCGAGATCGTGGGACGGTGCGATTGCGGGAAGACGCTCTTGCTCGTCCGCAACTTCTGCTGGTTGTTCTTCAACCTCACGTTCGACGTGCGACGCATCGATGCTCGACGCCTCGTGCATCTCTTCTTCCTTGTCGACGATCACCGCGCCCTGGCGAATAACATCAGCCTCGTCAAGCACAAGCTTCGCCTTGTCGGCAGTCATCCCCAACCCGCCGATGCTTGGCGCGCGACCAAAGAACGTCAACGTCGAATCCCGCGTCTTCTCGCCGGCAAAATACTGCGTGATCAAAAATCCCAACCGTTTAACGAGCACTTCGGAAAACTCAAGCTCCATACGCTCGGCAAGTTCTCCCGCAAGCCGGTCGGCCGTCCATTTTGCCTTGCCGACGCGCGTTTGCGGATAGTCCTCAATACGACCGCCCCAACGAACAATATGTTCATCGATGCCGGGCAAAAAATCGCGCAGCGGCAACAAACTTACGCCTGCAATGTCGGCGGCAAGGAGATTCGCCTTGGTCTCGTCAACGCCAAAGGCTCGTGCAAGCAACGCCGGCATCTCTTCAAGCGACAGCTCGTCATTCACCACCGCCGCGGTCAAGTCGATGAGCTCGCGCTCGCGCTCCGGGTCAAGCCCGTGCTTGCTAAGCACAGCCTCAAGCGCGTCGTCGATCGAAGTGTCGAAGAGAAAATCGTTGACCGAGGGAATTTTCAGGAGCTCCTCCAGGGACATAGATTACGGCGTGGCGGGTGGCGTGGGACGGCGGAAGTTGTCGAGTCGGCGGAGCGTTTGTTCGAATTTCTTCAGGCGGCTCTCCTCGCTCTTGTCAATTTCGCCCGATCTACCAGTAGAACGCATGTCAGTTATCGTCCTGCGCTCGGCCTGTACGGCAAGTGCAATCGCCTCGACAGCTTGCTGGAGTTTGAGAAGTTCATCGCCCTCGGCCTTCATGAACTGGTCTTTGAGCTTCTTCAAGCTATCGGGGTTTACCGACTCGAGGATCACGTCGGTCAGCTCGTTGCTTGCGCCGCCCGACGTTGTAACCGCATTCTGGACGTCGACAAGAATGTGCGATGCATTCTTGGAATCACGCTCAAGCACGTGCTGAACACGCAGCGCAATCTGGCCATTGAGGCCGGTACCTGGCAATGGCCCGAACACATCACCCGCCGTGGCGCCCGGACGCAAAAGCATCTGCTGATCGGCGTCGACGCGCGTGGTAACCGCAATCTTCTCGGGCGGAATGGACTTCATCGCATCGATCATGGCAGCGAGCGCGGCCGGATCCATGGTGGCGATGGCACCGCCTTGGATGGCTTGCTTTGTGCTTGTCGCAACCTGGTCAACACGCGTGGCAGGAGCGCCGACAGGAAGCTCGAAGTCCGTGGCGACATACGTCTTGCCGGGCGCCGGCTTGGCCGGTTTGCCCTTCCACGCCTCCTCGATCGCCTCGCGCTGTTTGGCGCCGTGCTTGCCTTCCGCAAGGTCGGTCCACACCGCGATCTTTCTGCCGTCCTTATCTTCGCGCACCGAGAACTTTTCAAGCGCGGCTTTCACGCCTGCGTCCTTAAGCGACCCGGCGCCAATGAGGTTCGCGTTGAACTTGCCGTCCTTCTTCAAGTCTTCCAGGTATTCGGAAACCGCCTCTTCCTTCGTTTGCTTTGCGCCGGTCTTCGGATCCGTTTTCGGTTCGACGAGGTCGAGGTGGCCGAGCTTCGTGCCGATGAACGCTGACTTGCCCGTGTCGTCAAGCCAGTCGTCCTTGCCGGCGTCGACGCTCTTGAGCACCTTGCCCATGAGTTCGTTGTAGCGTTTGCCGCCCTCGTCCTTGCCGAACCGCTGTTCAAAGTTCTCCTTGGCGCGCTTCTGCGCCTTCTGGTCGGTACCAAGCTTCGCCCGAATCGCTTGCTGTTGTTCGACGGGGAGTTTCGTGAACATGGCGCCGTCCACCGCCGCTTCGGCCACGAGCGCGTCAAGCTGACCCGCGGGCATTTCTTTGACGCGATCCTGCGCGCCTTTGCGAACTTCATCCTGGTTCTTCTTGTCAAAACGCATGAGCCCGCCGCCCGCGGCCGCTACCGCTCCACTTGCAATACCACCCACGACCGGCAGATTCGCCGCAAGCCGTGCTGCCGGAAGCGCCACTTCTTTTCCGACCGCACCGGCAACGCCCTTGCCAAGTCCGGTGAGCGATCCGTAGTTCGTGCCGCCAACGCGATCGAGCAAGCGTCCGCCGCCACGGTTGACGAGTGCCGCCGGGTACTTTACCGCGCCGGTCACGAGTTTCTTGCCGAAGTCTTCGCTAATGAATTTGCTCACCGGGCCGCCCATGGTCGCTGCCGCACTTTGCGAGAACTTCATGCCGGCGATAAGGAGCGCGAGCGCGACGAACGTGCCGAGCAAACTGTCGATCGAAAAATTCTCAAGCGCCAAGCCGGTATCAGCCGGGTCGTCGGGAAGAGGAAAATCCTGCGTAACCGCAAGGTTCGTCCCGCTTGACGCCGCAAGCGCTAGCCACAAGAAAAACGTGAGGAGCGGCCCAAGCAAAAGCGCACTCGTCAAATTCTTCCACCACTCGCTATAGTACGAATCGGCGGCGTGGAACAGCCCCTTCATGCCGTTCAGGAAAAACGCGGCCGGCGCCAAAATAATGATCAGCCACAACATGACGATGCGCCAAATGTACATGAGCGCAAGAAGGAGAAGCACGCCGAAAATTGCGAGGAACAAGGCGAGCTGCAAATACGCCGACCCCAAGTACTCGAACGCCTCAATGCCGCTGCCTTTCTCGTTGATCTGATCGATGAAATCATTGCTGAACTGCCCGAACTGGGTAAGCCCGAGCATTTGCGCAAAGTTACCGGCCGCAATGTCGATGATGGCGTTGACGAACGTGAACATGATCACCTGACTGATGTCGATGAGCGCGCCGATGATCACGCGGCTGAAGTTGACGAGAATGACGCCAATAAAAAGCCGCGGCAGCTGCTGCGTCCAATTCGCTTTGGACGAGCCAAAGATCGTCATGACGGCGATGACGATGAGGATAATCACCACGCCCATGTTGACGACATCGCGCACAAGCGACCATCCGAGGTCGACGATGCGCGCGTCGGCAAAGCCGTTGTAGCCCAAGATCGGAACGATGAGCATCTCGATCACGAGCAGCATGAGCTTGCCGATGACCGCAGTGATGTTGTTAATGATGCCGGCCAAGAGGAGTGCCGTGGAATCGAACGGGTTCTGAATGAACTTCATGATCTCAACTTCCGCACGTGTTATGCCGGGAAACATCAAAACACCCGCAATCGCGGTGAACGCGCCAGTCGCTGCATGGGACCGCAACCATCCGAACGCCGTTTTGGCGTACTGCATAACGGTTGTAGTATATCACTACGTTCATCTCGCCTCTCCCCATCTCATGACCAACCGCACCTACGCCATTGCGCTTGCGAACTTCATCGCCTTCGGACCGAAGACGTTCGCGCGTTTTCGCGACGCGTTTCCTTCGTTCGAAGCCGCATGGCACGCCTCGCGCACTGATCTCGTCGCCGCAGGCATCAGTCAAGCGAACGCTGCGAAGTTTTTGCATTTCCGCGGTGAACACGATCCGGCCGAGTTCGCAGCGCGCTGCGATGAGTACGGCATCGCGTCGCTTGTGTATGGCGACGACGACTACCCGCCGCTCCTTGCCGAGATTTACGATCCGCCGGCAGTGCTGTACATACGCGCCGCGAATACGGATGACGCAAAACGCAGGCTCGCGCAAAACGCAGTCGCGTTTGTAGGGTCGCGGCACTGCACCGCGTACGGACGCGAAGCGTGCACAACGCTTGCGACTGGCGTCGCGGCCGCCGGTATCACGGTCGTGAGCGGCCTGGCGTACGGCATCGACGAGGCCGCGCACCGCGCCGCGCTCAACGCGCACGGATTCACCGTCGCCGTGCTCGCGTCGGGGCTGCTCGGCATCGACAATCCGCGACAACACAGCCTCGCGCAAGCGATGCACGACGGCGGCGGCGCGCTCGTAAGCGAGTTTCCGCTTGCCACAACGCCGCGTACCCACCTCTTTCCGTACCGCAACCGCATCATCTCCGGCCTGTGCCGCGCAACGGTCGTCGTCGAGGCGGGCATTCCGTCGGGCACGCTCATCACCGCGCGCTCTGCCGTCGACCAAAATCGCGAGGTTATCGCCGTGCCCGGGCCCACCACCTCAAACGGCCCCGCTGGGACAAACCCCC
>CAYZRQ010000034.1:0-6195 GCA_964480895.1 uncultured Gammaproteobacteria bacterium
GGCCGCCTTGGCGGTCGGCATAACACCAAGCATGACGCCGTTTTCGTCGATTACGCGGATTTCCTGCGCGACGATGTGCGCGTTGGCGTGAAAGACGGGCGTGTCGAACTTCGGTTTCTGAAACCTACGATGGCGATGGATGCGCATGGCAGTAAAATAAGGTTGACGAAAGAATAGCCGAACTTGGCGAAGAAGTCCAGGAGCCGTCAAACATGATGTGCAAAAACAACTGACCGAAGTCAGTTGTTTTTGGTGGACCTGGAGGGAGTTGAACCCTCGTCTAAACACCGTCCTTCCAACGATGATCCCAAGCGCAGTCACACTTGATTACGTTCATCGGATATGAAGCGTGACGAAAATCCGATGCCCGGTTCCGCCACAACGGTCACGTCATCAGGCGGAGGCGATGACGTCGAGCTCGATAATATGACACCTCGGTCCCGCTATCGAGCATGACGGGGGAGATGGGTTACAGCGCTTAGGCGGTAACCATTGAGAGTGCTGGCACGCGGAACGCCGAAGCGACCGATGCCTTCACTTTCGAGAAGATGTTGGCGTGTATCTCGTTGCATCGTGTGATAACGAAGGACGATGCGCCTCCGGCTTGATCGTGTGGAGATCTTGTGCCTATCGAAACCCGTCAGGCCCGTGGTGTAGAAGGTAGAACGTAGAGGGTAGAAAGGATTCAGGATGATCGCGATTCTTTCCACGTTCTACTATCTACTTTCTACGTTTCACTTCTCGTTTCGCGGTCGAGGTCGCGCTTTTTGATCGCGTCGCGCTTTTCGTACTTGCGCTTGCCGCGAGCGAGAGCGATCTCGGCCTTCACCAGATTCCGCGTAGTATAGAGCGAAATCGGGACGATTGTCAATCGTTGCGCCTCGTGTTTTCCGCGCAAATAGTCGACATCTTTCGCTTTTAAAAGCAGTTTACGCGGCCGCGTGGGATCGTAATCGTCGTTTTTGCCGGCCGGGGCGTAGTGGCCGATGTGCATGTTCGTAATAAACGCCTCGTCGCCGCGAAAGGTAACGAACGCGCCTTTGAGGTTCACGCTCCCGTGTTTTGCCGCCTTTACCTCGGCGCCCGTGAGCACCAATCCGGCCTCGAGCTTTTCGAGGATCTCATATTCGTGGAACGCTTTGGCGTTGGTGGCGATCGTTGCCATAGCTTGCACATGCTACAATACCAGGCAGCTATGCCAGAGCGCAACGAGGAACGCTCCCGCGCCGTTCGACCGATTTCCATTACAACGGGAACGTTTTTCCGTTTGCTTTTCATTGCGCTTGCCGCGGTGTTTCTTTACATGATCCGCGACATCGTGGCGATGGTTCTCGTCTCGTTGTTTTTTGCCGCGGTCATCGACCCGTTCGCGGACTTTTTCGAACGCTGGCGCATCCCGCGTACGCTTGCCGTCATCCTCGTCTATCTTCTCGGCTTCACACTTCTTGCCGGTGGCTGGTTCCTTGTTATTCCGCCCATGGTGCAAGAACTTGGCGGGCTGGTATCGACGTTTGCGCCGGCGATCGAAACGGTTTCTGGCGGTTCGCTGCCGCTGCAAAGTCTGCTCGACGGTTCGTTCACGGCGAATGTGCAAAGCATTATCGACGCCTTGCGTTCCTCGGGCGTTGCCGACGCTGTCGGTAAGCTCATGGAACTCGGTTCGACCGCGGCCGAAATCGTGTTTGCCGTGCTCGTCGTCTTAATTCTCACGCTGTACTTCGTCGTCGAAAAAACCGCGCTCGTGCGCATGCTTTCGTTCGTGACGCCCGACGAGTACCAGCCGTTCGTCATGCAGCTTGTGGGCAAGGTGCGCGAGAAGATGGGTTTATGGCTGCGCGGCCAGCTTGCGCTCATGCTTGCCGTGTTTCTCCTGACGTACGGCGCGCTTCTCCTTCTCCAAATCCCGTACGCGCTTGTTCTCGCGTTTCTTGCGGGCGTGCTTGAAATTATTCCGTTCGCCGGGCCGATTCTTTCGTCAGTGCCGGCGATTGTCCTTGGCTTTGTCGTGTCGCCGGTTCATGCGGTGCTTGTCGCGGGCGCATATCTCGTCGTCCAACAAGTCGAAGGCAATGTGCTCGTCCCCAAAATCATGCAGCGCGTGACCGGCCTTAATCCCATTTACAGTATTCTCGCCATCTTGATCGGATGGCGCATCGGGAATATCGTTGGCGCGATGGTTTCCATCCCAATCGCCATGGCGATTTCGGTCTTCGTGGTTGAGGTCTTTCGCCACGGTCGTGAATCGTAGCCTCGCTTATGACATCGCATCGCAGTTGGTTTCCGTACATCCTCGCCGGTCTCACCGTGCTCTTGACCGCGGTGTTTCTTGTCGTGGAACAGCGCCTTGAACGTCGCGAGCGCGCTCTCGGTGGCGAACCGGCCTTCACGCAAGAGCCGGCAGTGACCGATGCCGCGTATGTTGCGGCCGCAACGATCGTGCTTGAGACGTACGCGGCAAATGGCGACGCGAACGCGGCGTACGAGGCGCTCATCCTCTTGCGCGTGCCGCCGTCCGATCAGCGCGCGCATTTTGACCTCGTGGTCGCGTTCGGCAAGCTGCTTGCGGGCGACGAGGACGATGCTGCCGCGCGGTTCGCCGCGCTCAAGGCGCAATATTCTTGGATGCCGTTGTGATCTTGCTTCACCGACTCACGCCGTTTGCCCTTGCGCTTGCCGTTGCCGTCGGCTTCGCCGCACTTATCGTTTCGCCGCTTCCGTGGCTCTATCCGGCGATCGCGTGTTTTGCGCTTGTGCCGCTTCTTCTCGGTCGCTTGCTCTTGTGGGAGTTCCGTCGTCCGGCATTTTGGGTGTTCATTGGCACGCCGTGTTTGCTCGTGTTGTCGTCGATGTTTTTCTTTCTTTTTCTCGAGTCTATTCCCGCGAAGTGGATGCTTGCCGCGCTCGTGACCGGCGCCGTTGGGCTGTATGCCGAAAATCTTTTTGCCTTCTATCACATGCCAAGCGCGTACCAAGCGTATGCGCTCGAGTATTTGTCGCTTGTTCTCTACGTCGCGAGCGGATTCTTTTTTACGAGCGGCGCGTACGGTTCGCAGCTGTTTCTCTTGCTTCCGGTGTGGGTTCCCGCGCTTGCGGTGTTCGTGGCGGTGTTGTTCGCGACGATCGCGGTGTTTTGGGTGAGCAAAGTCGGGTTTGAGACCGGGTTGGTTTTTGCCATTGCCGGCGCGATCGTGATGACGGAAATTTACATCGCGCTCGCGATGCTTCCGACGAGTTTCGTTACGAACGCGGCCGCATTTGCCGTCTTCCTGTATCTGTTCCTCGGCCTCTCTCGCGCGCGCGTGCTCGACACGTTGACGAAACCCGTGCTGCGACGCTATCTCGCAACCGGCGTATTCTTGCTTGCCGTCATTTTTGGCACGGCGACGTGGCTATGATGTCGAAAGTCGAAAGTCCAATGTCGAACGGTGGAGACGAGACGTCCAACGTCGAAAGTCCAATGTCGAACGTGGTGCATCCATTACCGTTTTAAACGTTACAAACGCTATGAACCTCAAACGTATGACATGGTGGCCAATTGCGCGAACGCTTATCCTCGGCGTGAGTGCCGGCGCGGCGTCGGGCATTGTCGCGGCGGTGATCACGTCGCAGTCGCTCGACAACTACGCGGCGTTTTTGCTCGAGCGGTATCGCGCACCGGACGTGAGCGTCGAAAAGCCGAGTCCGATTCCCGGAACGTACGAAGAGGCGCTTGCGCGAGTCCGCTCGTCGCACGCGACACTCGTCATGTTCACGTCAGCCGCTACGCCTTCGTCGCAAGCATCGTCGTTCGTTGATGTCGACGATGTACTCGGTTTGGGTGCGGTTGTCAGCGCCGATGGTTGGATTTTGACGACAACAACGGCGACCGCGGCGTTTGGCAATCCGAGCGCCATGAACGTGTGGATCGGCGGCGATCGTTACGACGTCGAGCGCGTAGTCGACGACACCATGACCGAGATGCGGCCCGGCAAAGTTGCTGCCAGCGATTTGGTTGCGCTCGGATTTGGCGATTCGGCCGACGTTGCGCTTTCCGATGCGCTCACCGCGTACGGCGCGCATCCGGCGGAAACACTCACCACCACGTGGCAGCTGTCGCGGCCGCTTCCCGCCGAGCCGCTTGTGAACGGCGCGGGCGATTACGTTGGGTTTGCGGACGACGAGGCCGCTGTGCCGCTTCATCATGCGCTCGCATTCGTACAGGGCGTGATGCGTTCCGGCGCTTTCGATCGTGCGGCGCTCGGCGCGTACGTCGTCGACCTCGCAACAGTGCTCAACGTGAGCGATGACTTGCGCCAAGGCGCCGATGCGGGCGCGATCGTACTCGCCGCAACCCTTGACGATCGGCCGATCGTGCGCGGCGGTCCTGCTGCGGAAGCCGGGCTTGCGGCGCGCGACATCATCACTGCCATCGACGGCGAATCGGTCACGGCAACGCGAACGCTCGCGGAACATCTCGCAACGTACGCGCCGGGGCAGTCCGCGCGCCTCACTGTGCTGCGCGGCGGTGAATCGGTGACCGTTGCGGTGACGTTCGTTTCTGCGAGTGATTTGGTATACTGATTGGGCTTATGCGCTCTGCGACCTCACTCGTTTCTCTCATCACTCGATGGACGACGATACTCCTCGCCGGCGTGATCGGCATGGCGTGCGCTATTTTGTTGTCGCTCGTGCGTCCGCTTGAATACAGCTCAACGACGCGCATTCTTATTACGCAAGACTTGGGTGCCGTCGACGCATATACGGCAAGTCGTTCCGCGGAACGCATCGCCGACGAGCTTGCAAGCATCGTTTACACGTCCACGTTTTACGACAAAGTCATGAGCTCGGGCTACGCCATCGACACCACATACTTCCCCGAATCGGAAATCAAGTTGCGAAAAAAATGGGAGAAGACTGTCGCTGCAAGCGTGTCGCGCAGCAGCGGACTGCTCACCGTTCGCGCCTATCACCCCGACCCGGCGCAGGCCGAGGAATTGGCGCGCGCGGTGTCGTATGTGCTCACCACGCACGGCTGGACGTACACCTCGGGCGCGAATATTACCGTGCAGGTTGTCGACGAACCGCTCAATTCGCGCTATCCCGTCCGCCCGAATCTGCTCTTGAACGGTGTTTCCGGTCTCGTTATCGGCGCCCTTGGCGGGGCGGGATATGTGCTGATTCTTGCCGAACGTACGCGCCGTCGGCATCGACTTATTCACGAGGCGGGGGAGTAGCTTGACGTTTGGGGGTCGTTTTGGTACGTTTTTCAGCGAAAATCCCTCTGGTTGGACTCGGTGGAACGGTCGTGACGCCTCCTCCTCGTTGCGATTCGTGACCGCCGGGTCTAACGAGTGGGATTTTGTTTTTCCTTGACACTTTTCGGTTTTCTTGCTAAGGTACCGCGTTCTCGATCGTCTTGGTTCCATCCGGTTTTCCGTTGGCCTGACGTCCTCAATGCGTCTCCTCCACGCATGGAGTCGATGCCGGGCCAACGGAACACCGGATGGTGTCCCCATAGGTGGTATTCCAACCATCATGATCGGCCATCCGGCCACCAATTCTTTAGGAGGACAAGACCATGATCCTTTCCCTCATGTTGTTCACCCCCGCCTTCGCCGACGCTCCGTCCGCCGCCCCCGCGGTGAGCGGACGCGGGCTGACGCTCGCGGAGGACATGGTCGTCAGCCAGGCGCTGGCGGCGACCAAGGCCAAGGTGGACGTCGCCAAGAAGGCGGCGACCAAGGCCAAGGCCTCGGCGACGTCGACCGGCGACGAGACCGCGATCGCGAAGGCGGACGCGGTGCTCGTGCGGCTCGACGGCATCCAGCACCAGTTGGACGCCATCGGCCGCAACATGGCGACCGGTACCGACACCAACAACCTCGACGGCAAGATCACCGGCGTCAGCAACCAGCTCACGACCTTCGGGCGTCAGCTCGACGCCATCGTCGAGCTTCTCGAGGGCCTTCCGACGGGCGATGACGTCCGCTGGATCGTCCGCCAGGAGCTCGCGGACGCGAAGGTGGTGCGTGTCGGGTGCGTGGACGACGGCAGCCTGCCGTACGACCCGTGTCCGGAACGCCTCGACCTCGAGAGCGAGGACGAAGAGGAGTCCGAGACCACCACCGTGGCCACCGTGACGTCCGACTCCAGCCTCGGCTGGATGGTGGGCGCCGGCGGCAGCACCGAGTACCGCGGTTCGTACGCGGACATCGT
>CAYZRQ010000035.1:0-6080 GCA_964480895.1 uncultured Gammaproteobacteria bacterium
GGCACGGGATTCGTGCAGGTCGTTTTTAGCGCATCAGACATCCCCGCCGCGGAGTGGGAATCGTTGCAACGCGTCACACTCGAATCGTCCGTTGTTGTCAAAGGCGTGGTGAAGGCCGAGCCGCGCGCGCCGTCGGGGTTTGAGATTCAGGGCACGTCGTTCGCGGCTGTTCACATCGCGCCCGAGGATTATCCGATCGGCAAAAAGGAACATGGCCCAGAATTCCTGTTCGACAACCGCGATCTCTACTTGCGTTCCAAAACGCCGTGGGCGGTGCTGCGCATTCGCGATCGCGTGTTTTTCAGCATTGAACAGTTTTTCCACGAAGAAGGATTCATCCGTTTCGACGCGCCCATTATTCAGCCCACAAGCTGCGAAGATACGACGCAACTCTTCACCGTCGATTATTACGAAACGCCGGCGTATTTGTCGCAATCCGGGCAGCTCTACAGCGAAGCCGGCATCATGGGGTTCGGCAAGGTGTACGACTTCGGTCCGGTCTTCCGCGCGGAGAAGAGCAAGACGCGCCATCATCTTTCTGAACTTTGGATGATGGACGCGGAGATGGCGTATTTCGATCAAGGCGCGTCGATGGACGTGCAAGAACGCATGGTGAAGCGCATTGTCGGTGATGTGCTGCGAGACTGCAAAGAAGAGCTTGCGATACTTGAGCGCGACACAACAGTCCTCGAGCGTCTCGTCGCCGAACCTTTTGTGCGCATGACGCATGCAGAGGCAAAGGCAGAACTCGCGGCTGATGGGTTGACGGTTGATCCGCTCGACGATATGGGAACCGAAGAAGAAATCCACCTCGGCAAAAAATATCAACTTCCGATTTTCATTGAAGATTATCCGGCCGCGGTGAAGGCGTTCTACATGAAGCGCTACACCGATAGTTCGGGCGTGCTGCGCGCCCGTAACGCCGACCTCATCGCTCCTGAAGAAGGGCGCGAGATCATCGGCGGCAGCCAGCGTGAAGAAAGCTACGATGCACTCAAGCAAGAGATCGTCGACCGCGGCTATCCGCTTGCCGAGTACGAATGGTATTTGAACACGCGCAAATACGGTAGCGTACCGCATAGCGGGTTCGGCATCGGACTCGAGCGCACGGTGCGCTGGATTACCGGTGTGCACCACATCCGCGAGACGATTCCGTTCCCGCGTATGCTCAATAGATCTCGTCCGTAGATTATTTTCCGTCATTGCGAGCGCAGCGAAGCAATCCAGGTTCCCAAGATTGCTTCGTCGCCCTACTCCTCGCAATGACAACTTTTACACTTATGCAAAACCGCACACTCGTCAAAGACCTTGCCGTAAAGCTCGGTCAGGAAGTCATCGTCGCCGGATGGTTGCATAATCTGCGCGACATGAAGAACTTCGGGTTCGCGATTCTCCGCGACCGTACCGGCTTGGCACAGGTCGTGCTTGAAGCGGCACAGCTCGAACAGCTCAAGGGATTGCAGCTCGAAACCGTCATCAAAATCACGGGTCTCGTTAAAGAGAAAAAGAGTAAAGATCCCAACACCAAGGAAGTTGAGGTGCAATGCACCGTACTCGAGATCCTTTCGCCGGTCGTTGACGTCGTGCCGGTTGAAATCGCCAAGCCCGATCTTGACGTGAATCTCGATACACTCGTCGACAATCGCGTTGTCACGCTTCGTCACCCCAAGCAGCGCGCCATTTTCCGCGTGCAAGCCGCGCTTGTCCGCGGCTACAGGGCGTACATGGAAGCGCAGGGCTTTACCGAGATTTTCTTTCCGGTGCTTGCCGGTGCGGCGAGCGAAGGGGGAGCGGAGTTCTTCAAGGTCGATTATTATGGCCGCGAAGCAACGCTCACGCAGTCCGCGCAGCTCTACAAACAAATCACGATGGGCGTATATGGGGGCGTGTACGGTTTGTCGTATTCGTTCCGCGCAGAGAAATTCGCGACGTCGCGCCACTTGACCGAGTTCAACCAGCTGGAATTTGAAATGGGATTTGTCGACGACATGGAAGAGGTGATGGCGCACGCGGAAGGATCGATTCGCGCCATGGCCGCGACGGTTGTGCGCGAGTGCGCCAACGAGTTGACGTTGCTCGATGTTACCCTTCCGCCGCTTGGTGAAAAATTTCCCCGCATCACGCTCAAGGCGGCCCTCGAGGCGTATCGCGATGAAGGTGGGGTTGACGAAACAAGCGAGCCGGACTTGTCGCCAGCGGGGGAGAAGTGGCTCTCGACGGTTTGGGGACCGAAACATCACGACTGCGGATTCATTATCGTCACCGACTATCCAACGAGCAAGCGACCGTTTTACGCGTTGCGTGATCCGAACGATCCGACAAATACGATCACGTTCGACCTCGTTGGGTTTGGCAGCGAGATTATCAGCGGCGGGATGCGCGTCAATCGTTACGATGAGCAGCTGCAGGCGCTTAAGGACAAGGGTCTCGACCCGTCGCAGTTTGAGGATTACCTCATGATGCACAAGTACGGCATTCCGCCCGAGGGCGGATTCGGCATTGGACTGCAGCGCCTCACACAGAACCTCCTTGGCCTCGCGAACATTAAAGAAGCGACCATCTTCCCGCGCGATGTGCAACGCCTGCGACCCTAGCCGTCATTGCGAGGAGCGAAGCGACGAAGCAATCCAGGTTGATAGGCGGGGTCTCCTGATCCCGCCTTTGTGTTTGTTTTTGGTGCACAACGCGATGTACGCTACAATGCCCACGATTCGGCTTATGAGTTTTGCGGTAACACAAAGTACGTTTTCCGGACCCTTGGCGCTCTTGCTCGACCTCATCGAGCGCAAGGAATTTGCGATTACCGACATTTCGCTCAAGGCCGTTGCCGACGAGTACGTGGCGTACCTCAACAGTCACGAAGTGCCAAGCGATGAGCTTGCGGATTTTTTGCTTATTGCCGCGCGCCTTATTTATCTCAAGAGCCGCGAGCTGATGCCATATTTGCGTGTTGACGAGGAGGACCAAGGCGTTGCGAAGCTCGAAGATCAATTGCGACTGTATCGCGAGTTCGCCGCGGCCGCGGAAAAGCTTGATGAGCGCTACATGCATTTCGCGCTGTACGCGCGTCGGGGCGTGCGAACGCAACGCGCGCCGCAATTCGCACCACCTACAGGTCTCGTTCCCGTTGCGCTCACCGACGCGTTTCGCGCGGTGCTCGTGAGGCTTGAACCGTTTTTCGCTTTGCAGCGGACGTCGATCGAGCGCGTGGCGTCGGTCGAAGAGCGCATCGAGGCGCTCTGCAATGCGCTGCGCTCCAAGGCGTCTATGCGGTTCCGCGATGTCGTGGCGGGTGCGGGAAGCAAAGTCGAAATTGTGGTAAGCTTTTTGGCGTTGCTCGAACTCCTCCGTCGCCGTTCGATCACCGTGAGCCAGCAAGCACAGTGGGGCGACATCGTCATTTCGCGGGCGAAAGGATAACGGTCGCCCGGTCTCCACCTTTCGTTCCCCGTCCCTCGGCAGTCGTCCGTTCATCCGGTTCGGAAACGTCGTTTAACGGTCACTTCCGTGACCTACGACTGTCCTCAGCGGATTCGCTTGACGACTTGCCTCGGAACGGGGGTAAAGACGGGTTCTGTCGCCGCATTACTCCATTTACGAGTTATGACCACCGAATTTTTAGCACTCTGCGAAGCCACACTCTTTCTCTCGGGTAAGCCGCTCACGTGGCGGCAGATTTCGCGTACGTGTTCATGTTCGGTCGACGATGCTCGGGCGCTAGTGAGCGAGCTTGCGGCGCGTCGCAACACATCCGAGAACGGCGTACACGTCGTTACAAGCGACGACGGTGCGCAACTTGCTACGAATCCGGCATTTGCCGACGCGCTCGCCAGCCAAAGCGACGAGGACGCCGATGGGGAACTCACGCGCCCATCGCTTGAGACGCTTACGATCATCGCGTACCGCGGTCCCGTCACCAAGCCCGAGATTGAAGCAATTCGCGGTGTGAACTGCTCGCTTATTTTACGCAATCTCCTCGTTCGCGGCCTTGTTGACGAAACCGACGACACCATTAAGATGCAACCCGTCTATACGCTGTCGCTCGATGCGATGCGTTTCCTCGGTCTTCACGATGCGACCGAGCTTCCTGACTACGCCGTACTTTCCGCCAACGCGGAAATAACCAAGCTCCTCGCCGCGGTGACGCTCGAGCCCGCACTATGATCGCTCGTGCCGCGCTCCAACTCGCGCTCACACTCGTTGTCACGCGCATCGTCCCGATCGACGCCGCGAACTTGGCTTGGCAAGCCGGTATTACCGTTCCCGAGGACTCGTTTGTCGCCCCGCTCTTCGCCGCCGCGCCACCAATGCAACTGCCCGCATCCGGCGAGCGCGTGCTACCGCCAAAAAAAACCGATCTCGATTCGTACGGCATCGTAACGAGCGCGCAAAGCGTAATCGTTGTTGACGTGGCAAGCGGTTCCGTTCTGTTCCAAAAACAGCCCGACATGACGCGCGCGATCGGTAGCATTACCAAGCTCATGACCGCGCTCGTGTTTCTCGACACCAATCCCGACCTTTCGCGGTATGTTGAGATTATTGACGAGGATTATGTTGGCGGCGGACGGCTCTACGTCAACTTTGGCGATGCGATTTTGTTGCGCGACGTGATGGCGGCAAGTGTTATCGGTAGCGACAATACGGCGACCTCGGCGCTGGCGCGGCTTTCGGGGCAATCGTCAGAGGCATTTTTGGCGGCGATGAATACAAAGGCGGATGAACTTGGCATGCCGTCGAGCACATTCGTCGACCCAAGCGGGATTGGCAGCGGCAACGTTTCCACCGCACGCGAACTGGCGCTCTTGCTTCGCGCCGCGCAAAGCAACGACATCCTGCGCGATTTGATGACGACGCCCGAGGTGACGATCGCGCACGCGAGCGGCCGTACGTCCGTTGTCGAATCGACCGATATGCTGCTGTCGAGTTTTTTGAATGCGCCGCCGTACGGCATCATGGGCGGCAAGACCGGTTACATCCCCGAGGCCGGCTATTGTTTCGTTACCAGTATCGACAAGAATGGCGACGAGATTTTTATCGCCGTGCTTGGTGCGCGGGGCATTCGCGAACGGTTCACTGACGCGAAGGCGCTTGCGACGTGGGCCTTTGCAACATTCACCTGGCCCGACGACCTATGATCAACGCGCTGATCGCTTGGGCGGCAACCATGCCGCACGCTCCCGCGACGGTGCTGCTTTCGGCGCTGCCGGTGACCGAGCTTCGGTTGGCGCTTCCGGTGGCGATCACCGTGTGGGGTATCGAACCGATGACGGCGCTTCTGCTCGCGCTTCTTGGCAACGCGCTTCCATTTCTGCCGATTTTTTACGGGTTCATGGCGTTCCGACGGTTTGCAGAGCGAAGGATGCCGGTTTTGGTGACGTGGCTTGACCGGTTGCTTGCGAAGGCGCACCGCAAGGCTGGCGCGAATTTCGCCAAATATGGCGTGCTTGGGCTGGCGATATTTGTTGCCGTTCCGCTTCCGGGCACCGGCGTCTGGATGGGCACGCTCGCCGGCGTCGCACTCAAACTCTCACTCAAACAAACCGCCGCCGGTGTACTCGGCGGCTTGGTCGTTATGGGACTTATCGTCCTCGTGCTTACATTGTCGGGTCAGGCAGTCGTCGACTAAAACATGTTCATGAGGATGACGATAAAACCGGCTTGTCCGGCAAGCGCGTATTTGAGTTTGACGTCGCCGTGCTTGCGTGAAAAGAAGTCGTGAAAAAAGAAATGGAATTTGGCGAAGCGTTTGAGCGACGGCCATTTTGTGGCATCGGCGAGGCCGACGAGGAGGTCGGGGAGCACACTACCCGCGACCGCGGCGATGAAGGCGGTGTTGTCGAGGCCGGTACGCGCGGCGAACATGGCAAGGAGGAGCAGAATAGCGACGATGGCGTCGATGGTGACGTAGGTGACGGCGAGTTTACGGCGCTTGTGGACACGGAAGAGGTCGCCAAGCTGGTTATCGCCGTGGGGAATCATGTCGACGAGAAAGTGGGACGTGGCGCCGGCGAGAAAGCCGACGACGGGGTCGGGGACGATGGAACCGATGGCGGCGCCGATAACGGCATGGGTTGCGAGCG
>CAYZRQ010000036.1:0-6038 GCA_964480895.1 uncultured Gammaproteobacteria bacterium
CAGCATCTTCGCGGCGTTCATCGCGGGCATGATATTTAGCGGCCAGCTGGGTTCGACGGTCGGCCCGGCGCTCGGTGTCGATGCGTCGATCGCGAGCGATGCGATTCGACTCGGCGGGCTGGTGGGCACGATGCTCATGACGATGCGACTGATCAAACCCGCGAGGCACCAACCGCGCGAGTAGCGACCGCAAGTGACGACATCGTGATGCGGAGTAACGGGTTCGCCCGCGCTCCGCATTTTTGTTTTCGTGATCCCAAATCCTGCCGATCGGCCGGATTGAGGATCGCCCCCAGTTTTACGACTCGACAATCGGCGTCGCACGGCGCAAACTGGGCGCATGATCCCCGAACAGGTTACGATCCTCAACGATCAACTCCCGGACAGCCCGGGCGTGTATTTCTATTACGACGCCACGGGAAAGCTGCTCTACGTCGGCAAAGCAACGAGTCTTAAAAAACGCGTCGGCTCGTATTTCGTCAAAGCCCACGACGCGCGCATCGCGGAACTCGTCCGCAACATCGCTCGCATCGAATACGTCCAAACGCCGACCGTCATCGAGGCGCTCGTGCTCGAAGCTAACAGCATCCGTAAACACCAGCCGCCGTATAATGTTTTGCAGCGCGACGACAAAAGTTTTCTCTATCTCTGCATTACGAACGAGCCGTTTTCCAAACCGATCCTTCTGCGTGGCCTCGACTTGGAACGCATGGGCGTGCGCCCGTTTTCTCGGCGTCTTTCCATTTCGGCACGGCGGAAGTTTTTGGCGGTGTACGGCCCGTACATCAGTGGACGATCCCTGCGCACGGCGCTCGACCTTGTACGCAAATCGATCCCGTGGTCGACGTGCGAGCCGCCGAAAGCGTCGGGATCGGCGAGCGAGCGCCGCGCCGCGCCACGGCCGTGTTTTGACGCGCAGATCGGGCGTTGCCCCAGCGTGTGTACCGGTGCCATTACCAAGCGTGACTACCGCGCAATTATTCGTCGGCTCATGCTGTTTTTTGAAGGCAAGAAGGACGAGATTCTTCGCGCGATGACGAAAGCGATGCGCGTGGCGGTGAGGGCGAAGCACTTCGAGGTTGCGGCGAAATTACGCGATAACATGTTCGCGCTCGAGCACATCCAGGACGTGGCGCTCATTCAGCGAGATGATGATCCGCTTGGAATTCCCGAGGCATCATCGACGAGTTTCATCAACGTGAACGGCCGCATTGAGGCGTACGACATCGCGCATACGAGCGGCACAAGCAACGTCGCGGCGATGGCGGTGTTCGAGGGCGGAAAGCCGAATCCGAGCGCGTACCGGCGTTTTCGCATTAAGACGTTCGAAGGTACGAACGACATCGCAGCTATGGAGGAGGTAATTCGGCGGCGCGTTGCGCGCAGCGTCAAAACGCCCGACATGTGGCCGCTGCCTGACCTCATGGTTATCGACGGAGGAGAAGGGCAGGTGAATCGTGTGCGTGCGGTGCTTGACGGGTTAGGACGTAGCGGCGTTCCCGTCATCGGTATCGCAAAAGGATACGATCGCAAGCAGGATCGGTTGGTATTTGACGCGACAAGTCCGGAGCTGCGACGCGTGGCCGCAAGCGGGAAGGAAATGCTGCAGCGCGCGCGCGACGAAGCGCATCGGTTTGCCGGCGCGTATCACCGCGTGCTGCGCTCGAAGCGGTCGGGGATTCCGAGGAAAAAGCGGGAGAAGAGCGGAAAGTCATTTTTTGCGTAGATTGCTTCGGCAACTCGACAAGCCCGTGGCCTCGCAACGACGAGAAAAGAAACGCCCGCCCCGGTGAAGGGACGGGCGTTGACGTTTACTCGTCCAAGGCGAGAGCGGTTTCGAGGGCGATAGCCGAGTCGGTGGCGTTGTCCTCCCCATCGCGCTCGTCGAGATCGACGAGCTGGGGTTTGTGGACTGCCGCGCAGTACTCGAGCGCATCGGTGAGACGCCGCTCCTCAAAGATGAGCATCGATTCCACGCACGTCCCCATCTCGGGGTTGCGTGCGAACGTGGCGTCGCGCCAGTCCGCGAAATCGTCGTGATGGTAATCGTCCCGCAAACGACCGTCCTCGTCGAGGAGCGGAGCGGCGGTGGCGATTTTTTCGTCGACGATGATGCGCGTCGTGCGCAGCTGCCGCTCGAGCGCTTCGACCTCCGGGGGAGGGAGCGCGTCGGGAGCGGATTGCGGGCGGTGTTTGAACGGGCGGGGCGTGGCATGGCCGACGTCGGTCGGTCCCTTATCGTCGGCGGTCGCGACATCGAGCGCGTAGGCAAAGAACGCGATATCGAGGGCGACGACAAGTACCGAGGCCATGATGGCGATGTGCGTTCTGATCGGGATGGGTCCTCGTGGCACGTGGTCTCCTCCGGGAGCGGGTGGTGAAGGCGCTTTCCTCGCGAAAACGTATTGTTGACGATACCTCAACCGGGAGGTTTTGGCAATTGTCCACAGCCCCCTGGTGGTGGAGTGGGGTTGTACGGTCAGGATTGTGGTATAAAGTGGTGGACTAAGGCACGAAGTGGGGCGTGCACCTCATTTGGCAATTTCGGAAAACTTCTCCCGTCATCAATCACCGGCCATTCGGGAACGGCGATTGGTGACGAGAATAATCACAACCGCCATGTTCCTTGGCGAATACCACCACACCATCGACGACAAGGGACGGCTCGCCGTTCCAATGAAGTTTCGCGAGGCCCTCGCGATTGGGGCGGTTGTGACGCGGGGTCTTGATACTTCGTTATTCCTGCTCCCCTTGGAGGAGTGGGGCAAGTTTTCCGAGAAATTGGCGAATTTGCCCTTGGGGCAAGCAAACTCGCGTGCATTCGCCCGACTCATGCTTGCGGGCGCAATGGACGTTACGCTTGATAGGCAGGGACGGTGCGTCGTTCCGGAGTACCTGCGTTCTTACGCGGGTCTCCGGAAAGATGTGGTCGTCGTGGGCGTCAAGAGCCGTTTGGAAATTTGGGATGCCGAGAAGTGGCAGGCCTACACGAAGCAGGCCGAACGGGATGCGGAAGCTATTGCCGAACAGTTAGGCGCAATGGGGATTTAGTATGACGAAACACATTCCTGTTCTTGCAAACGAGGTGATCGGCGGCCTGGAACTCAAGCCCGACGACCGCGTGCTCGACGCCACCGTCGGTCTAGGCGGACACGCCAGCCACATACTCGATGCCACGGCGCCCGGAGGAACGCTTGTGGGATTCGACCGCGATGCGAGAAATCTCGCCATAGCGGCCGAACAACTCAAACGTTTCGGCGACCGCGTTACGCTCGTCCGCGATTCCTTCGGGAATATCGCGGCGCACGAGCTCGGCGCGTTCGACGCGGCGCTGTTCGACCTCGGTTTCTCATCGGTGCATGTTGACGATGCTGCACGCGGATTTTCCTTCCAAAATGAAGGACCGCTCGACATGCGTTACGACACCACGCAGGAATTGACGGCCGAAGCGGTCGTCAACGGCTGGTCGCGCGACGATATTGCAACGATGCTCCGACGTTACGGCGAAGAGCCGCGCGCGCCGCAGATCGCCAAAGCGATTTTCGACGCAAGGCGAGCAGAGCGGATGACAACGACGATGCAGCTTGCCGACGTCATAAGTACGGTCGTTCCGCGATTCGGTAAGGCACACCCGGCGACGAAAACATTTCAGGCATTGCGCATCGTCGTCAATGACGAATTCGGGGAGATCGAACGCGGACTCGAGGCCGCGATCGCGGCACTCAAGCCGGGCGGACGCATTGCCGTCATCACGTTTCACTCGCTCGAAGATCGGTTGGTCAAACTGTTGTTCAAACAGCACCCGACGCTTTCCATCATCACCAAAAAACCTATCGTCCCGACGCACGACGACGTGCTTGCGAACAGGCGGGCGCGCAGTGCGAAGCTGCGGATAGGGGAAAAAACGTAAGTATGGCCGAAGGAGGAACGACATTGCTCGCGCGACTCAAGAATCCGAAAGTGGTGAACGTACTCACCATCGGGTTCGCTCTCGCGTTTGGCATGCTGTACATAGGTCAAGTAAACGCGGCCGCAACCAAGGGCTACGCCATGCGCGAACTCGAATCCCAAAACGACAGTTTGCGGGGCGAGCGTGAGCGGCTTGACGTAGAAATTTCACGATTGCGTTCGCTCGACAGCGTGACGGCGCGTGAAGTGTTTCTTGGACTGCAAAAAATCGAAGACGTAAAGTTTATCTCTGCTGCGCGCGATGACGTCGCCTTGCGATAGGCGTTTTGTGCTACAATTCGACCACCTATGGTCGTCGAACCTACGTCTCCGGCGCGCCGACCGCGTCCGGCGGTTCTTATCATCATGGACGGTTTCGGCATTGCTGCCGACGCCGACGGAAATGCCGTCGCCAAGGCGAACACGCCGACGCTGTCCTTGTTAACGCAACGATATCCAGCGATGACGTTGCGTGCGTCAAGCGAGGAGGTCGGGCTTGGCTGGGGCGAAATGGGCAACTCCGAAGTCGGCCATCTTGCCATCGGTGCCGGACGCGTGTACTACCAAACGCTTCCGCGTATCAATCGCGCCATTCAGGACGGTTCGTTTTTTGATAACGTCGCGTTTGCCAAAGCCATCACCAAGGCGAAGTCGACCGGAGGAACCGTCCATCTCGTCGGCGTGTTGTCGTCGGGAAAAGTGCACGGCTACGACGAGCACGCATTTGCGCTGCTGAAACTGCTCAAGGTTCATGGCGTGAAGCGCGTCGCTTTGCACGCTATTCTCGATGGCCGTGACTCGCTCTACAACTCGGGTATCGATTTCGTCAGCAACGCCATCGAGAAGATGAAGGAAATCGGCGTCGGGGAGCTGGCAAGCATCGTTGGGCGTTTTTATGCGATGGACCGCGACAATCGCTGGGATCGCGTCGAAAAAGCGTACAACGCCATCGCGCTCGGCGCTGCTGATATCACCACCGAAAACCCGGCCGAGGCGGTACAGCTGTCGTATGCACGTGAAGTGTATGACGAGGAATTTGCGCCGACCGTGGTAACAAAGCGCGGCGTGCCGGTTGCGACGGTGAAGCCCGAGGACGCCGTCATCTTTTTCAACTTCCGTCCCGACCGTGCTCGCGAATTGACAAAGGCATTCGTGCTGCCGTCGTTCGATAAGTTTTCTCGTGCGTACATCAACGGCCTCACGTTCGTCACGATGACGCAGTACGAGGAAGGGCTGCCGGTTGAGGTTGCGTTTCCGCCCGACACGGTTACGCATTCGCTTGCCGAGGTCATTTCCGACGCTGGTCTCGTCCAGCTCCACATCGCCGAAACGGAAAAGTACGCGCACGTGACATTTTTCTTGAACGGCACGCGCGAGGATCCATTTCCGCACGAAGACCGCGCGCTTGTGCCATCGCCGCACGTACCGAGCTACGATGCGGTTCCCGAAATGTCGGCGTACGCCGTTACCGACCGCGTGCTCAAGGAAGTGAAGCTCGGCAACTACGACGTCATCGTGGTCAATTTTGCGAACCCCGATATGGTGGCGCACACGGGCAATCTCGAGGCGACGATTACGGCGGTGGAAACGGTTGACGCGTGCGTTGGCAAGATCGTCGATGCGGTGCTTGCCGAGGGCGGCGTGTGTTTCGTTACCGCCGATCATGGCAATGCCGAGGAAGTGCTGAATCTGCAAACGCACGAGATCGATAAGGAACACAGCACGAACCCCGTGCCGCTGTGGATCGTCGGCAAGGCGTTCGAGGGCAAGCCATCGATCGCCGGCGATGTGCCCAACGGAGACTTGTCGCTTATGCCGCCGGTGGGTATGTTGGCCGATGTAGCGCCAACCATGCTTGCGGTACTTGGCATTCCGCAACCGCCGGAGATGACAGGGACGTCGTTACTCTAGTGCTGAACGTCGAAAGTTTAACGTTAAACGACATATGCGGCAGACAAATCCGGTTCCGAGAGGGCATGCGAGGCGCTCGACGTTATTGAGCGCGTGGCTGGGACTGCTCATCGTGCTTGCCATCATCGCGACCGGTTACAGCGCCAAAAAAATCAGCGGTCAGCAAAGCCGCATTTCAT
>CAYZRQ010000037.1:0-6019 GCA_964480895.1 uncultured Gammaproteobacteria bacterium
GTTCGCTTCGCCGGCGACGGCGCGGGCGATGAGCGTCTTGCCGGTTCCCGGCGGCCCCATGAGCAGCACGCCCTTGGGAATCTTCGCACCGAGCTCCGCAAACTTTTTCGGCGTTTTGAGGAATTCGACGATCTCGGCCAATTCTTCTTTGGCCTCGGGGTTACCGGCGACATCACCGAACGTCACGCGATTTTTGCCGTTTGTTACCTCGCGCGCGTTGCTCTGGCCGAACGTCATGGCGCGGTTGTTGGCACCTTGCATCTGCCGAATGAAAAACCACAATACAATGGAAAGGCCGAGGATGAACAGAAGCGTCGGCAGCACGTTGCGCACAATTGTCGTCCCCATGCCCGGAGTTTTGACTTCGATTGACAGTGTTTGCAGTTTTTCGGTGGCAACGCCGTACGCGGTAAGAAGCTCGACGACCGTCTGGTCCTTTTCTTTTGTCGTCACATACGTTTTACCGTCGGTAGCCGTTGCGGTCACGGTATTCTCGATGACTTCAATGCTGGCGATTTCGCCCGTTTGGATTTTTTGGACGAGTACTGAAGCGCCGATGGCTTCGGATTCGTCCTTCGGCATGTTCACCGTCGAAAAAATGACGCCAATGGCCAGAAGCGACAGGAGAAAAATGATGATGTTTTTGGAGAGGGGTTTCATAGGTTTGTACTGAAGGAGTGTGTCAGAACGCCGAGGTTTCGTCAAAAGAATCCTGCGGCGCAAAAGCAAACGCCGCCCGGCCTCGATGAGGCGGGCGGCGAGGAGCTAGTGCGGGAACCGTAGGGCGAGCTTGGCCATGATGCGCTTGCCGGCCGCGCTCCGCGGGCTGGCGCACAGGGCGACGCTGCCGTTTCTGCGCTTGACGAGACCGAGGCTTTCGAGGCAGGCAAGATACGTGTTCAGATTGCCGACGGCGTCGGCCGAGGCGCGACTGCGCAAGAGATTCTTGAGCGACGCCGGGCTCACGGTCAGGTTGCCAATCCAGCGGTTGCGCCAGAGGACTTCCGCGATGACGCCGAGGTCGTGCCGCTTGGGACGGTCGTCGCGGTCGAGCTGAAGCCGGTGGATGAGCGCGCCTTCCGCGAGCGGCGAGGGCGCTTGACGGCGAGGCATCGGGGATGTTGGACGCGCATGGTCGTGTTGCGACTCCGCGACGGCGACGGGAGCAGTGCGAAGCGGCGAGTAAGCGGGTCGCGCGAGGATCACCGACTTGCGCTGACGAGCCCGCCACCACGCCGTGAGCGATCGCTCGGCGCCTTGGAGCACCGCCATGACGCTCTCGTCGCTCTGCGCCTCCGAGAGCGTGCGCATCGCGGACATGAACACGTCCGGTTCGACGAAATCTTCGTCGCGCACGGCCTTGAGCGCAAGGAGCTGCCGGTGCGGTTCGCGGTCGGGTTCGTTCATGAGCGCGACCACGTATTTCTCGGCCGAGTGCTTCGCGAGTCCCGCGTGCTTCATGGCGTTCCCCCAGGCGAACGCGGCGTTTCCGATGCGCGGCTTACCTGCGAGCTGCCACGACAGGAAGCTCGTTGGCCACCATGACGGATCGTCGCACACCGACAAGGGGATCGTCTCGCCGTTCTGTCGCCGCGCAACGAGCGAACGTCGTTCGTCGACGAGAAGCGGAACCCAGCTTGTCACTTCGGCGCGGATGTCGCTAGGTGCTGACGTGGGCGGAAGCGCTCGCAGAATCGCTTTGCTGACGCCTTGCACCTGTCGCGCGACCGCGACGAGAGCGTTTTGTCCCTCATCGAGGGTCCAGCCGTTCAAAGGCTTCTTGATGAGCAAGTGCGCCAGCGCGGTGAACTCCGTTTCAGCGAACACCGACTGCTTGATGTTGTTGTTCACCGCTTGATTTGTCCGCTCGACCGTGGACTCGATACGTTGATACATCTCAAAGACGGCACGATCGGTAATGACCAGGACGCTCGGCATGACTTTGACTCCGGGGTGGAATGGAAAAGGGCGTTCCCGTATGACGCGGGTGATGAAGTGTAGGCAAGCAGAAAGCATTTGTCAATCAGAAACCGGCTCATGGCGAGCCGGTTTCTTTGTGCGATGTTGCGATGATTATTCGGTTACGGCCTTCTCTTCGACCTTCGATTCGTCCTTGAGCGAAAGGCCGAGACGGTGTTCGGACGGCTCCACCGACACCACGCGGAAGCGCATGACGTCGCCGGGCTTGCCAACGCTTGCCGGGTCTTCGATCGGCTTGTCGCCAAGTTCAGAGACGTGGGCGAGGCCCTGGATGTCCGGATCGAGTTCGACGAAGAAGCCGAACGGATTGACTTTGATGACTTTGCCCTCAACCCAGTCGCCGATCTTGTAGCGTTTTTCAACGTTTTTCCACGGGTCTTCCGTCAGCTTTTTCATCGAAAGGAAGATTTTGCTGCCTTCGATGCCGATGATCTCGGCGCGCACGGCGTCGCTCACTTTGAGCATGTCGCGCGGATGGTCGATGCGCTGCCAGGCGATTTCGGAGATGTGGACGAGACCCTCGAGCGGCGTTGCACTGCCGGTGGGGTAGAACTTCACGAACGCGCCGAAGTCCGCAACTGCCGACACGTCGCCGGCAATGATGTCGCCAACTTTGCATTGTGCGATGACGTTCTTTTGTTCGTCCTCCCACACCGCCTTTTCCGAAACGATGAGCTTGCCGTCGTCCTCATGGACATCGAGCACCTTGACGCGCATGCTCTCGCCCACGAATCCGCGGAGCTTTTCAAGAATTTTCTGCTTGTCGCCTCCCGAAACGCGCGGGTAATGCTCCGGCGCGAGCTGGGAAACCGGCAAGAATCCCTGCACGTGGTTGACGCGGACGATGAGACCACCCTTGTTCGCGTCGAGAACCTTGACTTCAATGGCGTCACCGCTTGTTGAAAGCTCGGAAAGGTCTTTCCATGCGCGCTGCTGGCCGGCGTAGCGGAATGAAAGCTCCATTTCGCCGTTTTCGTTTTCAAGCTCGATGACGGTTGCCTCGACGTCGTCGCCGGGCTTGAGGTTTTTGTAGAGATCAGCCTCGGCGTAAAGCTCGCGGCCGCGTACAACGCCGGTCGTCAGCCCCAAAATGTCAATGCGGATTTCACGTCCTTTGGTTGAGAGAATTTTGCCTTTCACGGTGTCGCCAACTTTCGGGACAGTAAAAAAATTGCCGTCTTCGAGCAATTCTTCAAGGTTCTTTTTCATGTCGGCCATACGGTTCTCCCGATCGAGCCAGCCGCAGTGCGGTTGGGCGTTCGGGCGCTAAGAATAAGAATGCCGCACGACTGTAGCCCGCAAACGCGAGACTGTCAAGCAAAAGAGGCCTCCGCGCGGAGGCCTCTACTCGTTCGGGTACAAGACGCCAGCGGCCCATTCGACCTCGTCTTTCGTGATGTTGCGATAGTCGCGTAGGTGGTCGAGCGCACGGCGCTCGATTTGGCTGATCCACTGACGCGTTTTCTTCCAATCGGCCGCGATTTCGACTTGGGTTTCCCGCATGCCGTTGACACCGAACCGTCGCACAAATACCTCGGCCTCCTTCACTTGATCGGCGTCGAACGCGTCGGCGCAAAACCGCAGGAACGCTGTTGCTTCAAGGAGGATGTCGATGGGTTGCGCGTGGTCATCGGCAATGCGGTCTTTGAGGTCGCGGCCTTCGGTGCCGTTCGGGTTGACGGGCTTGTCGAACTCGAGCGACCGCATGTTCAGCCGTCGTTTTGCCGCTTGCACGCGAAGTCTACCGTCGTAGGGTCGGTAATGGTTCGTTTTGGGATCGCGGAGCGTTTCGGCGATTTCGTCGTCGGTCGGTTCGCGGCCAAGCATTGTGCAGAGCTTCCGTCGCTCGTAGGCGACGATGCGCATCGTGTCGTCGCCGGTCGCGGATACGAATACCGGGCGGCCTTTGAATCCTTGCGTCGCAATGGCGCGCAGGACCTCGTGACGAACGTTCATTTCCGCATAGTTCGAGAAAGAACCGAGATTCCTGTTGTAGCTTTTGATGGCCTTAATGAGGCCGATCACGCCCTCTTGGATGAGCTCGCTGCGCGTAAGGCCGCGCGCATTGACGTTCATTCGCCTGATGACGGCGATGACGAGCGGAATGTTCGTCAAAACGATTTCACGTTCGTAAAGGACCTCTTCGGGCGTGCCTTGCTTGTTCGCCGCGAACATCACGATTTGTTCGTCTTTGGGCGGCGTTTGACGGTACTGGTTAGGGTCGGGCCGCAAGAGCGCCACCGACCTGTCGCGATCGCGGGCAACGCCCCGCTTGTCGTTTGGCATGGTTTGCTCCGTTGGCGAGAGCCATCCTAGCGGAAAAAACGAGAAAATGCAAAAAGACCCCGCATGGTGCGGGGCCTCACGAGGTAAGGGAACGGATGGCGACGGCGGCGACGATCTCCTCGCGCGTCACATCGAGTTCGTGCGAAAGGGCGCGTAGGAGGCGCGATTCCGCCTGCTTGATGACGGTGCGGTGGTAGCCGAGGTCGTGCGCGATTTTCGTGTAGGTTTCCGTCTCGCCATCGATGCCGAATCGCAGGTCAAAGACGGTGATGAGGAGTGCGTCGACCATGAGTACGCCACGACAGAGGTCGACGAGCTCGAGCGCCTCGATGATGACATCGGCAGGCGGCCGAAAGTCGTCGGCCAACTCATTCTTCCGTGATTTACCGTCTTTTCCCGAGGTCGAGCCGTTCAGCTCGAATCGCGAGAAGCCAAGACGCTCTTGGGCGGCGCGCACCTTGGCAAGGAACCGCGATCGCGGCATGCGCTTGGACCCCTGGGGATCGTGCATCACGTCGACGATTTCGTCGTCGGTCGGCGGCCGCCCAAGCTGATTGCGGAGCTGGCGTGTCGTTTTGGCGACCAACATGGCAAAACTATCGGCATTGTACGAGGCGCGATGCGAACGGCCGTTAAAGCCGTCCGACCAGCACGCGCGGCCGATGGTTTGCCGCACCCAGTACGACGCGTACGTAGCAAAGGTGAAACCGCGGCTCGGATCGAACTTGTTGATGGCCTTCATGAGTCCAACGAAACCTTCCTGCACGCGTTCGGTGAACTCAAGTCCACGGCGTTTGAATCGTCCCTGCTTGGCGATGGCAAAGACGAGTCCTGCGTGAATCGCGGCGAGCTCCTTGATGCATGCGGCGCGATTGTCGTCCGTCATCGCCGTGTAGAGCGCCAGCGTTTCCGTGTTGCCGTCGCCCATGAGCGACTTATCGTATTCGGGACGAAGCCAGCGGACGGCGCCGTCATTATCCCGTTGCACGCCTCGGCGCACAACGGTCGGCAGCGTAGGCCGAACCATGGAGCACCTCGGGTTGCGGTTCCGAGTGTACGGTTGTGGAGCAAAAACCTCAAGACGTGTGCTACGCTACTCGTCGTATGCCTCATCCCCATGAATTTCTTCTTGCCGAGTACAAGATTTCCATCGACAAACTCGTCCCCTTGACGCCCAAGGCCGTTGTTGACGAGGCTAGGCGGTTGTACGACGAGCTTGCGGCAAACGAGAACGCCACCGAGCTGCAAATCCGCCAGGCACTGGTGTACGTCGGCAAAAAAGAATACCCGTACCGCAAGGCGTACGAAGAGTTGTGTGCGAGCGACGAAGAGGTGCGCATGCAGCGGTTGATTTTCAATCGCCTCGAGTCCGAGGTGCGCGCGAAGGTTGAAGCGGTGACGCAACATGGTGTTCACGTTTTCGACTACGTCAACAGCACGTTGTTCGAGGAGCAGCTCTCGAGCGATGAGCGCTACCAGGTGGAGCAGGCGATTCTTTTGGCGCACGACGAACTCAACAAGCAATGCGACGATCGTGCTCGCGAACGTCGGGAAACATACGAACAGCTTGTGGCGACGTGGACGGCGCGCGAGGCCGAGTTACAAGCGCTTATCGATCAGCTTCGTGGTATGGCGGATCGCGATCCGAAGTGGAAGGACGAGATTGTTGGTCGAGCGAACCAGTTGGAGGAAGGATGGTCGATTGTTGAACGCGATCCGCAAGAAGAAGAGATCCGCAAAGAAATCGAGTACT
>CAYZRQ010000038.1:0-6005 GCA_964480895.1 uncultured Gammaproteobacteria bacterium
CGGCTGTGCAGAAGCGCCTCCCTCCGCGACACACGTTCCGTCTCCCCGACCAATCCTATGGCCGACATCATCGCCCAACTTCGCGAGCTGAAAAACGACCCCCGAGCGGGAGCCGTGGCTTCCGACGTTCAGGCGGCGGCGCGCACGAAGCTCATGGCCGCCATCGGGCACGTAGCGTCCGAACCACGGCCGGCGGTTGCGGCGCCCGTCTATTACCGTTGGTATTTGCGTAGCCTTATTTCTCGTCCCATTGCCGTTGGCGTTGCCGGTCTTGTCCTTATGACGAGCGGTTGGATGACGACGGTTTCCGCGGCTGCCGATAGTTTGCCGGGCGACACACTCTACGCGGTGAAGCGCGTGACCGAGCGCGCACAGCTCCAACTCGCATCGCTCGACCGCAAAGCTGTGCTTCACACCGAGTTCGCAGAGCGACGGTTGCGCGAGGTGTCCGAACTCCAGCGCGCCTCGGAACCCGAAACAGCGCTTGTGCGCGAAACGATCGATGCTTACAAACAGGAACTTGTTTCAGCGCAAGAAAATCTCGTCGAACTTGAAGCGAGCGATGAAGTCGCCGCGGTTACGGCCGCAAGCGCGGTGCAGGAGCGCGTGAATGCGATCGAGGCTACTATTGCGAACGCTGCCACGCCAGAAGCCACACCGACGACCGCTGAAACCGATGTGCAGGACGAAGTTGCGCAATCGGCGCGCGAGGCGGGAGACAGCGCGGTCGATCTCGCGGTCGACGCCACGCAGGCGAACGACACCGACGTTGACGCCGCCGACAGCGCCGTGTCGCAACAGGAACTCGAAGACATGTTCCGCCGCGAAGTCGCCGACCTCGAAGCGCGTCAGTCGTTCGACGAACACCGGCTGCTCGCCGTGAAGCGAGCGCTTAAAACCCTGGAACTCGACCTGCCCGAACCGATCGTCGAAGGCGACGCGCTCGACTACATGCGCCGCGACATCGACCAAGCGGTCGAAACCGTGCCCGACGCCATGGACGCGTTCGCAAAGGGTGACTACCGGGCCGCGTTTGACTTCCTCCGCGAAGCCGAAGTCATTCTCCTCGACATTGAAGCACGGCTTGCCGACCTTGAAATCGCCGTTACCGCATCGTTCGACGCCGTCACTCTTCCGCCGCCAGGCGACACCGCGAGCGAATAGCGCTCGCCGTCCCTTCGCGGCTCGTCGCCGAAACGGCGATTCGCGAAGGGATTACGACGTAGTCCCATACACATCAGGGAAGCGCATTGGCTCGTTATCGAGCCGAAAGGTCGGGACCGCATGGTCGCGCTTGCCTCTATTCTTTTCCCCGCACGGGGAATGCAAAGGAATTAGGGAGTTATGCAACATGTTCTCGAAACCGGGAAACGGGTTTTATCGGTAGCAGTCGCTGCCGCCACAATCATGTTCTCCGTTGGCGCCACGCTCCTCACCCCTTCGGTGGCGGACGCGGCTTCTGCTGGCGACTTGATCAAGGGCACCTCGCTCTCGACCGTGTACTACTACGGTCATGACGGGTACCGCTACACCTTCCCGAATGAAAAGACGTTCATGACGTGGTTTACCGATTTTTCGGACCTTGTCACGATCTCTGACAGCGCGCTCGCGGCGATCAGCCTCGCGGGTAACGTCGTGTACCGTCCGGGTTCCTACTGGGTGAAAATCCAGTCCGACCCGAAGACGTACGCCGTGGCCACCGACGGTTCCATCCACTGGATTGAATCGGAAACGGTTGCTACGGACTTTGCGGGTTCCGACTGGAACCAGCACATTCACGACGTCTCTGACGTGTTCTTCACGGACTACACCGTCGGCACGTCGCTCATGGAAGCGACCGCCTTTGACGGCATGCTTTACAAGGATGGCAGCAGCTACTACGCCGCCTTGGACGGTGAATCACGCTTGATCAGCTCGGCTGGTCGTAGCGCGAACAACCTCCAGAGCAGCTTCTTCCTTGACGGAGGAAACATTGACGTTACCGTTCTCTCGATCGGCACCGAGATCACCGGCGAAGTCGCTTCGCTTATCGATCCGGCACAGACCGTGACGGATGACGGAAGCAGCACGTCCACAGGTGACCTCGATTTCTCGGTGTCGTCATCGACGCCGTCGGGTGCCACCATTCCGCAGGGCGCGAACGGCGTTGAGCTCTTCAGCTTCGATGTCGAAGCCGGAGCCGAAGACGCTTCGATCGATGCTCTCGCATTCACCATGACCGCCGTTGGTGCGACCACGGACGTCACAAGCGTTTACCTCTACGAAGGGGTCGACCGCTTGTCAGACTCCCGTTCGGTCAACGCCTCAACGCGCATGGTGACGTTCTCGAACCTCGGGCTCGATGTCGATGCAGGCGACACGCGCACCTTCACGCTGCGTACCGAGATCTCCTCGACCGCAACGGCCGGTGACACGCTCGCCTTCTCACTCGAGGCCGCTACCGATATCACCGCTTCCGGCGATGTTGGCGGCAGCTTCCCGATCGATGGCGAAACGTTCAGCATCTCGGGTGTTGACGCGGGCGAAGTTGACATCGTCAAGAACGGTACGATCACCAACCCGGTGCTCGGCGAAGACGATGCCATGATCGGTCAATTCAAGATGACGGCGAACACCGAAGCCGCTTATGTTGAAACCATCACGCTCAAGATTGACAACGCCGGCGATCACAGCGACTTCTGGCTCTTGGATGGTAGCGTCCCGCTTGTCGAGGGCGACTACATCGGCGCCAAGCTCGTCCGCTTCGATCTTACGGCTGATCCGTTCTACATCCAGGAAGGTGGCAACGACATCTTCTCGGTGACGGCCGATATCGGCGGCGATGCTGCCGACACGGTCAAGGTATCGGTCGAAAACAAGGTTGACGTCGTCGCCATCGGTGGCGACTACGGCTTTGGTATGACGATCGACATCGACGACTCGAGCGGTTACGATGGCTCGTCATGTACGAGCACGTCGGGCAAATGTTCGTACAGCACGATCCAGGGCGGCGATGTAACCTTCGCCTTCACGGGTCCGTCGGCTGGCAACATTTCAACCAACTCGCAAGACCAGACCCTCTACACGTTCTCGATGACCGCGCAGAACGACATCACGGTCAAGGACCTCGACATCATCGTTTACGCTGATGACGACGGTGACAATGATGCGACCGACGCGGTAGACGACGACGCGGCGAATGCCGACGGCGACGCCGATGGTCTCGTCAACACCGGTACCGAAGCGAACCTCAAGGACATCAAGATCATCGACGTCGACACCGGCGCGATCGTCATGGGTCCGCTTGAACTCGACGCCCTCACGGACGCCGCTTCAGCCGATGACGCTGACCAGACGATCGACTTCACGGAAGACTGGGGCATGGAAGCGGGTGAAACCCTCCATCTCGCGGTTACCGGTGACATCGACAACGATGTGACTTCGGCGACCGAGTTCGCCGTCACGCTCGACGTTTCCGGCTTCCAGGCCGAGGACTCGAACGCTGACACGATTTGTACCTCGGGCTGCAGCTCAACTAACGTCATTCCGACGTCGGATCTTACGGGCTACAACCAGGAGGCCTCTTCGGCCACGATCACGTTCCAGGTGTCTAGCTCGTCCGCCTCTGTGACGGTCGTGCAGGGCAAACAGGACGTTGAACTCATTGGCGTCTCGATTGTTGCCGGCGACGCAAGTGACGTGAAGTTCACGGGCCTTACCTTCTCGGGCTACGCTGACGACACCAACGCCAGCGCGATGACCGAAGGTGGTGCCGCGGGCTTCCAGTTCGAGGACTACGTCAGTTCATGCACGCTCTACAACGACGACAACGCGGTCAGCGCTGTCAAGAGCCCGTCGTCCGCCGGTGCACTCGCCTTCACGAACATGTCGTGGACGGTGAGCGCCGGTTCGACGGAACTTCTCTCGGTCGTGTGCGACCTTGCCAACCCGTCCGACACTGATGACGACGTTGTGGCGCTCGAAATCGAGGCTACCACGGACGTGACGGTCGAAGATGAAGATGGCAATCAGCTTGCCGCGTCGCAGATCACCTTGACCGCCGCCGGTGCTGGCGACGACGGTATTAACGACACGAACACGAGCGACTCGGTTCTCGATTCCTCGACGGCCATCACTATCACGGCCTCGGGTACGATCGCCGTCGCAGCCTCGTCGAACACGCCATCGGCTTCGATGCTGGTGACGAACTCCGACGACAACTACGTGGGCGCCTTCACGTTTACGGCGACCAACGAAAGCTTCAACGTCGACAAGGTCGAAATTGAAGAAGTCGCAGCGGCCGAAGAGGGCAACTCTGCCGCCGACTACGCAAACAACATTGAATTGGTGACCGTCGTCTACCCGAAGGAAGATGGTACGACCGGAACGGCTTCGGCCGTCATGAGCGGCTCCACAGCGCTCTTCTCCGCCCTCGACTTCTTCGTCGACGTTGACGATCCGTCAGAATTCAGCGTGTACGTTGACGTTCCGAACTCCAGCCGTAACTCGGGCGGCGTCGCGACAAGCGGCGAACGCATCGAGGTCGCGGTGTCGAGCGATTCCGGCGACTTCAACGCCGTCGGTATCGATTCGGGTGTTGCGGACACGCAGGCCAACACTTCCGACGTTGACACGGACCGCGTGTACGTCGTGAAGGAAACCAAGCCGACGATCTCCATCTCATCCTCGACGCCGTCGGGCGCGAAGGTGCCTGGCGATCAGGAAGCCCTCCGCTTCAACGTCGCCGCAAACGGCAACGAAGATGTGGTGTTCGATGAAGTGCTCTTTAAGGTCCAGGCCACGGACAACGCGTCGGAAAGCACGACGGACGACCAGCCGGACTGGCAGGAGTGCGACACGGGCGACTCGGTTGGCGCGTACGGCGTCATCACCGCGGACCTCGACTTCTACAACATGAACGAGCTCGGTACGGCGCAAGCCCTTGACGTGAACGGCGATTGGTCGATTCTCGTCAACAACGGGACGCATTCCTATGCGGCCTGTGGCGCAACGCAGTACGACATCACGTTCTTCAACCTCGACCTGACGACAAAAGAAGTCGTTCCGGCGGGTTCCACGTATGCCTACTCGTTCTACTGGGACATGGGCGGTGCCTCGGCGTCGAGCGATGACACGGTGCAGATCAGCCTTCCGGCGGAAGGCCAGCTGTTCCACAGCGATGCCAATGGCTTGAACGACGCGGACATCGTTGTCACGCTCACCACGGTGAACGTCGACGATGGCACGCTTTACAGTGCGGGTGACGTGATCGTCGTCGACCTTGACGATGGCGCGGACTTCGACACAGCAACGGAAGAGGCGATGCTCATTACATCGATCTCCACGAACGCGCTAACGGTTATCCGTGGTTACCTTGGCAGCAATGTCGAGGCCGCCGACGCGGACGCCGACAGCGAAGATTACGAGGTAACCGACGGTATCCTCCGTCATCCGGCGACCTTCGCATGGGAAGACGACGGCATCACGGGTACGGCGACCGCGGGCGAAGACTGGGGTGGCTACTTGATCGGCTTGCCGGTCACGGGTGGCGCGCTCTCGTTCTAGTCCGGGTTAGGTTCACTCCGCTTGGGCGAACGCCTAAGCAACCCAAACCCCCGCCTCACGCGGGGGTTTGGTGTTTAGACGAATCGGGGTGGCTTAGCCACCACGGTGGTGACTAAGCCACCCCGATTCGGCTCGCTCGACACGCCGGGCGGCGATGCGTTACTATCTTCCCCATATGCAACTCACGCGAAATCAGGTCGTTCGGGGCGTTGTCACACTCATCGCACTCGCGGCGATCGGCTACGGCGCGTACCTTCTTCTGCCGCGCTTTACGGATCCGTACTACGGTTTGACGAAAACGATCGACGTGCAGATCGACGACGCAGCCAAAGCGACGGTGACGCAGCGCATGACGATCTCGAAGGCATCGGTCGCAGCCGCGCTTGCGGCGGGCGAGAAAGTCGACCTCGACTTGTATCTTTCTCTTGCGAGCGACGCGTACCTACTTGGCGATCTTGTTG
>CAYZRQ010000039.1:0-5981 GCA_964480895.1 uncultured Gammaproteobacteria bacterium
CTGCGCAAGGCGCGGGGCTACGAGCGCGTGGAGATTCCGCACATCACGAAAAAAGATCTCTACATTGCAAGCGGGCACTGGGATAAATACCAGGATGACCTGTTTAAGATTACAACGCGCGAGGGCCACGAGTTCGCAATGAAGCCCATGAACTGCCCGCACCATACGCAAATCTATGCACGCAAGCCGTGGAGCTACCGCGAGCTGCCGCAGCGCTACGCCAATACGACAACGTGCTACCGCGACGAGCAGTCCGGCGAGCTGTTGGGGCTGTCGCGCGTTCGCGCCTTTGCGCAAGACGACGCGCACGTCTTTTGCCGCATTTCGCAGGCACAGGAAGAAATTCAGAAGATTTGGGAAATCGTCCACGCCTTTTACGGCGCGTTCGGTCTCGACCTTTCATTGCGCCTCTCGCTCCGCGATCCCGAACATCCGGAAAAATATCTCGGCAACCAAGAGCACTGGGAAAAGGCCGAGGCCGTACTCAAGGCGGTCGCCGAGGCGAACAACACCGCGTACGCCGTCGGTTTGGGCGAAGCGGCGTTCTACGCGCCGAAGCTTGATTTCATGGCGAAGGATTCGCTCGGTCGGCAGTGGCAAGTGGCGACGATTCAGCTTGACGTGAACATGCCCGAGCGCTTCGACCTCACGTGCGTGAACGAGGCTGGCGAACGCGAGCGCATCGTCATGATTCACGCGGCGATCATGGGTTCCATTGAGCGATTCCTATCGATCATCATCGAGCACGTTGCCGGCGCGTTTCCCATGTGGCTTGCGCCGGAACAGATTCGCGTCGCGTGCGTTGCTGACGATTATCTTGGTGCGGCACGCGAGATGCGCTCGACACTCGAAGCTGCGGGGCTGCGTGTTGGCATTGACGAATCGAACGAAAAAGTCGGCAAAAAAATCCGCAATGCGGCGATGCAAAAAATTCCGTGGACGATTGTCGTCGGCGCAAAGGAACAGGATGGCGGTGACGTTACCGTGAAAGTATTCGGCGCCGAGGAACAACTCGTAATCGCACAAGACGACCTCGTTGCTCGCGCGCTCGACGCCGCGAAAATGCCGTAGCGCTAGATACTCTCCTTGATCATGCCGGCTTCGATTTTGTCGATGTCTTTGGTAACAGCTTGTGTGACCGCCGACGCTTCGGCTTCGATGTCGGCCATCTTCTCGTCAAAATCGGCTTGCGCCGCGGAAACAGCCGCTTCGAGTTTCGTGTTTTCGGCCACCACGCTCGGGTCGTTCGGATCCATGGTGACGCCGAGGGTTTGGAAGCCGCTATCGATGTATTCCTGCAGGGCCTCGCGAATGCCTGCGACAACCTCCGGCGTATGACCTTCGGCTTCGACGCGTCCGCGCCAGTACGTTTTCTGGTCGTCGGAAAGCGGTGATGAGTTGACGATGTCGATGAGACTCATAGTCGTTGGTTATTCGCCGTTCGCTTCAAGCGCGTCGAGTTCGCGTTGCGCGTCCATAGCGGCGACAATGCGCTCGGCTTGTTTTTTCTTTTCACCGCGGCTCTTAAAGATGGACGTGAACGAATCGAGTGCGGAGCGCCCGGCGTTCATGAAGTCGCTCCACGCGCTGCGGGCTTTGGTAACGCGGGTTTGGAACTGACCGTATTCCTGAACGCCGTTGTCGTAGAGCGTGTTCAAGCGATCGGCGCCCATCTCGACGTCCTGCCGAGCGCGTTCAAGATCTTTTCGTGCATTCTCTTTTGCTTCGTTCATGCGTACCGTGATGCCATCGCGCGCGGCTTCGAGCGCGTCGACGGTTGCGGCAAGGCCGGTGCCGACCGCTTGCTCGACGCCGATTTTCGCATTCGCTACTTTCGCTTCGGCCGAGAGTTTGAGTCCGGTTGCGCGCTCGGCGACCGCGGCTTTAGCGCCACGGGCGAGTTCGCGGGCTTGTGCAAGCGCCATCGCACCCTCGGCGACCGCGAGCGATCCTGCCATGACCGCGGCGTTCTTTGCCGCTTGGTACTCCTTGCTGGTTTTGTTGATCGCGGCGTCAAGCTGCTGCTTTTTCTCGCCGCTCCACGCGCCGAGCGCCGCTTGCGTTTCACCGGCTTTACGCATACCAAATCGCGCCGCGGCTTCCATGCCCGTGCCGACGCCGTAGCCCACGCCAAGCGCCGCAGTGGCGCCGACCGCGGCCGCACCAACACCAACGCCGCCGACGACGGCACCGGCGATTGCAGCGCCCTTACCGACTTTCTTTGCGCCGCGTACGCCGACTTTAGCGGCCTCGACCATCGACCTGCCCACATCGGTGGCCGCTTCCGTGAGCGCTTCGCCCGACTCCGGACTCGCCGCCCATCGCGCGCCTTCTGCAAGCCCTTCACCCATCTCTTTGATATCTTCGCCAAGCGCCGATTCCGATGCGGCTTTACGCGCTTTTTCGTCAACCCACATCGCAGCCTCAAGTCCGCCGGCGATGGCGGTTGCGGCGGCTTCACGCGCGCCGGCTCCTACCGCCCTTGCACCTTTTTTCGCGAGTTCGACATTGCCGGCAATAACCGCCTTGGCCTCGGGGAGCACGGTTTCGACAACAGCGCGCCGCGTTCCTTCGGCCGCGATATACGGCACCTTCGCCGCTTCGACCGCCACTTTTCCTGCAACGCCCGCAGCTTCCGCGGCAACACCAACACTCACGTTGAACGCCCGGCCGACGCGCTCCGCGATGCGTTCTGCTTTTTCGCGTAAGCCGCCGAAGAAGCTCCCGAATCGGGCTTGCGCATGTTCGACGGCACCCAAGACGGCTTCTCGTCCCTTTTCGACGATCGCCTCGCCGCGCGCTTCCGCGCCCGACTCCGGTGCCGACAGTACGTCGCCACCGTAGTATTCATGTTCACCGAGCCGTTCCTCGCGCTTGATTGCCGGAGCCTCGGGTTTTATTGCGGAGTCCGGGATGCCGTGTTTTGGACCGTCGATGACGTACTTTGCCATAAACAAAAACGCATGATTCTTCGCGTCAATTGTAGCACTCGTCGACAACCACTTCTAAGAAGTGGGTATCTTATCCACAACGAAAATCCCCCATGGCTCGCGGAAGCGAACTACGGGGGAGGATGGGAGACTAGTTGTGGACGAGAAGCCCGAAGGCGATGCCGATGCCGACCTTGAGGGCATCGAACGCAATGAAGCGCGGGAAACTCACGCGCCGCATGCTGCGGAGGTGATTCTCAAGGTCATGGAGCCCAAACTGCTTGGCCTCGTCATCGGTGGTGAAGCGGAGCACCGTTCCCCCCGGAAGTGGAATTTCGCGGCGCGTGCTCACGGCGAGTTCATGCACCTCGTCGGCAAGGCTCCCTCGTTCGTCGTACGAGCGTGCTTCGTTGAGTGCCTCGGCGGCGTATCGCGCGGCGACCCCTGCGTCGTGCGTGATGAGTCCTCGCCGCGTTCGGGCGATAGCGTGAAAGAGTCGGTTCATGTCGCCTTCATGCATGAGCGCAAGGAAACGCGCCAAGCACTCGGTCGCCACGAGTCCGATGAGGAGCATGCCGAAGAAGATGTTTCCGGCGTATGCGACCCACACCGCGGCCGCGACCGCGTCGAGCGCGAGGAATAGACCGAGGAAGGCCGGGAAGGCGCGTCCTTCGGAACATCCGAAGCGCATGAGTGCGGCGCTTACCGCGACGATGTACACGGCGGCCGCGGCGTCGTAATGCCCGTCGCTCACGTGCATCGCGAACCACAGGCCGATCACGAACGGCAAAATGGTATCGAGCTCCATGATTGCCTTGACGACCGACTCGCCAACGCGCGATGTGCGTGGCGGTAGCGCCACAGGCTTGGGAAGGAGATGTAGCACGGCAGTATCCTCCAAACGAAGCGGTGAACGAACGATACAACGGAACCAAAGACACTAGCAAAGAAAGATGTTCTCGTCAACCACCGCCCTCGTGCGTGGCCGATTGACAATCGGCTCGGATTGCGCTAACTTACGGTGTCCGGAGGTATCCATGCAGGGTCTTGCGCCCGACGATCAGCTCGATCGCGTCATCCGCTGGCATCTTTCCGACGACTATCCCGTGTTGCGCCAAGCGCTTCACGACACGCTCGTCCACGCCATGCGCCGTTACTACGGCAAAGTGACGGTAAGCCGTTGCGCCACGTTCGTCGATCTGCTCGTGTGCGAACTCGAGCGCTACCGATTCCGCGATCCCGCGCCCGAAACGGTCGACCTTTGGCGCGAGCGTCTCACGTTCGGCCTCATGGAAATCGAGCGGTGCTACCAGGCGCAAGCGTATACCGACCGCATGTTCCACGACATGCATCTCTACCGCTTCGAGAACGCGCTCGCGGCGCGGGCCGGCATGAACATCACGGCCGATCACTTTCATCATCTTCTTCACCTGTTCCGCTGGCTGTGGCACGTGGTCGCTGACGACCGTGCGCTGCAGCGCTGGCATTACCGGCAGGGTGCGTAGCGTGGCCCTGCGCGTTTGAACGCGCGGGGCTTTTTGTATAGCATGGCGTTTATGAGCCTTCCAAAGATCGTCGTAGTTGTGGGCCCGACGGCGTCCGGAAAAACGGACGTCGGTATTGCGATTGCCCGGCGGTTCGACGGGGAAGTTGTTGCCGCCGACTCGCGCACCGTGTGTCGCGGGATGGACATCGGAACCGCGAAAATTCAAGGGAAACGCATCCCTGTGCCTGAAGCGCAGTATGTTATCCACAGTTTGTTTGCGGAAAAGCCGATCGTCGTCGACGGCATCGCGCATTGGGGGTTTGATCTCGTCAATCCTGACAAAACGTTTACCGTGAGCGATTATCACGCATACGCCGACAAAAAAATCACCGACATCATTGCGCGCGGGAAACTGCCGGTCGTTGTCGGCGGAACGGGATTGTATGTTCGCGCACTTATCGACCGCCCGACGTATAGCGACGTTGCACCGAACGCCGACGTCCGTGCCGAGCTCGATGGGATGACAACGCAAGCACTCGTCGACGAGATCGGCGATCGCGATCCGGATGCGCTTGCGACGCTCGACGAAGGCAACCGTCCGCGCCTTGTCCGCGCGCTCGAGATTCTGCGCCAGAGCGGCAAGACGCTCGCCGATGCGCGTGGATTCGAGCCGTCCATATACGATGCGCTGCAGCTTGGCATTGATGTAGCGCGCGAAACGCTGTACGAGCGCATTGATCGGCGTGTGGACGACATGATCGCCAACGGTCTCGTCGACGAAGTACGGGTGTTGCGTGAGCGTTATGGTGGCGAATCACCGGCCATGACCGGCATAGGCTATCGGCAAATCGGTGCATTTTTTGACGGCAAGATGACGCTCCGTGACGCCGTCGTACGCATAAAGTACGATACGCGCCACTACGCCAAGCGCCAGGAGACGTGGTTCCGTCGTGATACTCGGGTACAATGGGTGCGTACGGCTGACGAGGCAATCGCCGCCGTTAATCGTTTTGTATGATGAATCTCGAAAATGCACCATGGCACGAAGGGCGGCAAACAACCGACGATGAAATCGCGGCTGCGTTACATGAACTCAAACTATCGCCCAACGTCGGCTGCACGGACATTGCCAAGCGGCTTGCGGACGTGACACAACGCATCGTTGAGGCAACCGACGACAATGCGCGTCACGACCTCGCGGTCGAACGTGCCGCGCTCATTCTCTTGCGGCGCGAGCTCGAAGGCGAGGAAAAGGATGAGCCCACGTCCACGCACGTTGCCGATGCGCCGGAGAATCCGCATTACGCGAGCATCCTCTACCTTATTCCGCCTCCCATTGTGCACAAGGCCGGAGCACGCGAACGTGAAACTCGCAACATGGGTTCGGGCAGCGAGGAGACCGGTGCGATGCCGAAACCCGTTGAGGACGAGGGGCAGGGCAGTGTCTCGAGCGCGGCGTAAAAGAAGTAGAACGTAGAAAGTAGAAGGTAGAAAGAAGGGGTGACGAAAGGCGGGGTCCCCTGACCCCGCTTTTTGTCATGACAACTTTTGTCATGTCGAGCGCA
>CAYZRQ010000040.1:0-2993 GCA_964480895.1 uncultured Gammaproteobacteria bacterium
GTTCCTTATGTAAAAATCCTTAGTTACTGCCTCATGCCGAACCATTTTCATCTTTTCGTATTTCAAGATCATGAAAAAGGAATCGAAAAGTTCCTTCATAAAATTGGTGGCGCGTATACGCGCTTTTTCAACAAAAAGTACCAAAGGAGTGGCAGCTTATTTGAATCAACATATAAAGCAGTACCGGTAGAAAAGGAGGGACATTTTCTTCACCTGCCACGTTATATTCATAGTAATGCACTCGATCTAGCTCAGCCGAACTGGCGAGAAGGAGATGTCCATAGTTTTGAGGACGCGTGGCGCGCCCTTGAAGATTATCGATGGTCGAGCCATCACGTTTACTTGGGTAAAGAACAGGCGATGCCTATCGTGGATGTTCACGAGGTCAAGAATCTTTTTTCTGATCCAACCGTATACCTCGTATTTATGAAAGAGTGGATGTCGCGACGAATCCCGGGTGATTTAGTCACTACGGAGATATAAACGGGGTGGCTAAGCTACCACGGTGGTGGCTTAGCCACCCCGCCTTTAAGAAGATGAACAAAAAAACAGATCAGGACTTTCATCCCGATCCGTTTCTTTTTTAGACGACGCTCACGTACGTGCGCAGCTTGAGCGCTCCCGTAAAGTTCGGCGCGCGCTTTTTCATGAATTTCACGACGCCGTTCTTCATGGCGTAGACGGTGAAATCTTTGCCGAGTTTGACGTTCTTGCCAATGTGCACCCTGGTGCCGCGCTGACGGACGATAATTTCACCGGTTTTGACGGTTTGGCCGTCGGAGCGCTTCACACCGAGGCGTTTTGCCTGGGAGTCGCGGCCGTTTCGGGTGGAGCCTTGTGCGAGTTTGTGTGCCATACGAAATAGTGAGAATGACAGTAGGTTAGCGGAAAACGTTGGCGTCGTCAAGCCCGCCCATCCCCTGGAGTTCTCGGGGCAAAATGCGGTATACTCATGCCATGCGCGAGGCTATCGAAACCGTGCTCGCGGAGGTTCGCACGTCCCTTCGGCTGCATGCCGGCGGGATCGATCTTGTTGATGTGGACGAAACCACGGGTCGTGTCACCGTGCGTCTGACCGGCGCGTGCAGCGGCTGCGCGCTCTCGGCGGTCACGCTCAAGCGCGGCGTCGAGGTCGCCTTGTGCGAACGCGTTCCGGGCATCACCGAAATCATCGCCATAGCTTAACCGCCTTGCATGGTTCCCCGCGCCGCCGACTTTCTCGCCACCTTTCGTGCGCTTGCCGCGCTGCGTTTTTTCCGTTACGCCTTCATCGTTTCGGCACTGTTCGTTCTTCTTGCCGCCGCGTTGCCGGCGTGGAAGGTGCTACCGCTGTCCTACGGCAGCGAGGTCGTCCCCATTCACTACAACATCCACTACGGCGTCGACAAAACCGGACCATGGTGGCGGTTGTTCACGCTTCCGGCGTTCGCGCTTATCGTGCTTGTGCTGAACGCCGTCCTATCGACAACGCTGTGGAAGCACGACCACGTGCTCGCGCGCTACGTTGCCGGCATGACGGTCGTTGTTGCGGGACTTGCGTTCATCGCGATGATTTTTGTCGTCCTTTTGAACATGTCGTATGGTTGATGGATTTGTGCTCTCGAAAATTTTAGTGCTCGCAACGATCGCATTCGTCGCCGCCGTGCTGTGGACGCCGCTGCTTACGCATTTGCTCTACAGGTTCCGCCTCGGCAAAACCATCCGTAGCGCGGTGACCGCGCCCATGTTCGCGAAGCTCCACGAGAAAAAAGCCGGCGTGCCTACGATGGGCGGCGTGCTCATGTGGCTGACGACGCTCGGGGTTGCGCTCGTGTTCGCGTTTTTTGCCGCGGTGTTTCCCGATACGTTTTTCGGAAAGCTTTCCTTCTTGTCGCGCGCGCAAACGTGGCTTCCGCTCGCCGCGCTCGTTGCCGCCGGCGTTGTCGGGTTAGCTGACGACGTCATGAACGTGTTCAAAATCGGTTCGCATGGTGGCGGCATCCACATTCGCCATCGCCTCGTCCTCTACGCCATCATCGCCGCCGTTGGCGCATGGTGGTTCTCGGTGAAGCTCGGCTGGGACATCCTTCACGTGCCATTTTACGGCGACCTCGCGGTTGGCCCGTGGTGGTACGCGCTCATCTTCATCGTTGTCATCGTCGGTACGTCGTTTTCCGTTAACCAAACCGACGGCCTCGATGGCCTCGCCGGCGGCACGCTCGCTTCCGCGTTCGGCGCGTACGCCGCGATCGCCGTACTTCAGGGGCGCTACGATCTCGCCGCGTTCTGCGCCGTGGTCATGGGATCGCTTCTCGCGTTTCTTTGGTTCAACATTTACCCTGCGCGCTTTATTATGGGCGATACCGGCGCGATGTCGCTCGGCGTCACGCTTGGCATCGTCGCAATGCTCACGAATTCCGCGCTGCTCCTTCCGCTCATTGGTATTGTTTTTGTCGTCGAAGCATTAACGACGATCATTCAACTGACGTCGAAGCGCTTATTCAAGCGCAAGGTATTTCTCATCGCGCCCGTGCATCATCACTTTGAGGCCAAGGGTTGGCCCGAGCCCAAAGTCGTCATGCGGTTTTGGGTGATTTCGTGGATCGGTGCCGGCATCGGCATTATCGTCGCCTTGCTCGACATGGCCGGCACATCGAATCTCACGTGATATGAAGCTCGGCGGACTGCTCTCCGGCGACCGCGCGTTCCTCGCATTGGTCGGCGCGGTTGTCCTTCTCGGACTCGTGATGCTGACCTCGGCGTCCGGACCGCAGGGATTCGTCAAATTCAACGACGCGTATTACTTGCTGAAGCATCAACTCATCTTCGGTTTGCTTCCCGGCGTCTTCGGCCTCGTCATCGCCTCGCGCATTCCGTACACGGCGTATCGACGTTTCGCCGGCGCGATGCTTCTCGTGTCGCTCATTCTCCTCATGCTCGTGTTCATTCCGGGCATCGGCGCCGACTTCGGGACGTCGCACACATGGATTTCGCTCGGCAAATTTTCCATGCAG
>CAYZRQ010000040.1:3003-5546 GCA_964480895.1 uncultured Gammaproteobacteria bacterium
CGGAGCTCGTCAAACTGACATTTTTATTTTATCTCGCCGCATGGATGGAGAAGCGCGGCTTCAACGAACTGCGCGACGTGGAAAGCGGACTTGTGCCGTTCATGACCGTGCTCGGCGCAATCATGCTGCTGCTTATTTTGCAGCCGGATACGGGAACGATGGGCGTGATCGTCGCCATGGCGCTCGCCGTGTATTTCGTTGCCGGTGCGCCTTTTCGTTACTTCCTCGCCTTCGGTGCGCTTGGATCATTCCTGTTTTTCTTACTCATCAAATTATCGCCATACCGCGCGGCACGGTTGACGACATTCTTGCATCCCGAGCTTGATCCGCTCGGCGTCGGGTACCATATCAACCAGGCGCTGCTTGCGGTGGGGAGTGGCGGCCTGTTCGGGCGCGGTTACGGCCACTCGCTGCAAAAGTTCCAGTACCTTCCCGAAGTTGCCGGCGATTCCATTTTTGCCGTGCTCGCCGAGGAAATGGGTTTTGTGCTGACGACCGCGTTTCTCGTGCTCTACACGGCGATGCTCATGCGCGGGTTGCGTATTGCGGACGAAGCGCCCGACGCGTTCGGCCGCTATCTCGTTACCGGTATTGTGACGTGGCTCGGGATTCAGGCGTTCGTCAACATCGGCTCCATGGTGGGGATTTTGCCGATTACCGGCGTTCCGCTGCCGTTCGTGAGTTACGGCGGCACCGCGCTTGCGGTTTCGATGACCGCGATCGGGATCGTGCTCAACGTATCGATGCATCACGCCAAACGATTATGAAACGTCATATTTTATTCACCGGCGGAGGAACATTGGGGCCCGTGACCCCGCTCCTTGCGATTGCCGCAGAATGGCGGCGGCGCGAGCCTGACGTGATGTTGACGTGGATCGGCACGCCGCAAGGGCCGGAGCGTACGCTTGTCGAAGCGGCGAAGATTCCGTTCGTGGCTTTTTCGTCGCCCAAGTTTGACCGCACGCGGCCGTGGACGCTGCCGTTTGCGCCGTTTCGACTGTTTACGGCATGCATCCGTGCCATGAGGATCGTTGCAGACATTCGGCCAAGTATGACGATCTCGGCCGGCGCGTTCGTGAGCGTGCCGTTTGCGTGGGCGTCGTCGGTGCTGCGGGTACCGACGTGGATTCATCAGCTGGACGTGGAGCCGGGGCTTGCGAACAAGCTCATGGCGCCGTTTGCGAAGCGCATCAGCGTGACGTGGGAAGAAAGCGTGCCGGCGTTCTCGTCCAAAAAAACGCTTGTCGTCGGATGCATGGCGCGCAAGTCGCTTCGGTTAGGCGAAAAGGCGACGGCGCGTGAGATGTTCGGAATGGATGCGGCCTTGCCGACCGTGCTCGTGATCGGCGGCGGAACCGGAGCCGTGCAGCTCAACGAGGCGATGGTGGTAATTGGGAAGGACCTTGCAGTACGCGCGAACGTATTGCACGTGACGGGGAAGGGGAAGATGCACGCCGGGCTCGAAGGCATAAGCAAACATTACGTCGCGCAGGAATTTTTGTACGAGACGATGGCCGACGCGTACGCGCTTGCCGATGTTGTTGTTGCGCGCGCCGGCATGGGGACGATCGCCGAGCTCGCGATGCTCGGGAAGCCGACGATTCTCGTGCCGATCGCCGGGACGCATCAAGAGAAAAACGCGAAGGCCCTTGAGGATCGTAAGGCTGCCGATGTTATGTGGTTTTTTTCGCCGCAGACGCTCCTGCAGGCGATCGACCGCTTACTCGACCGCGCCGACCGCCGCGAAACGCTCGCGAAAAATATCCGGAGCATTTTCCCGCTCAATGCCGACGAACGTATCGTACACGCGGCGATTGAGATACTTGATCAGAAATTATGAATAAAAACGACGCACTCATCTCGTTACGAGAAATGGCGAAACAGGAGGTCGTAACGTATCTTGAGGACCTTGCCGTTATGGTTGAGGAAACTGAAAAGCAACAAACACATGCGAAGGGAGGGGAGTAGGGCTATGCCCCCACGCGTTGAGCGTGGCAATGAAGCGATCTCTACGTCAGAACAAGTGGAGCAAGAGATTGCTGCCGATCTTCAGACTGCGGCCAAAGAGGCGTTGCGGCTGATTGAACGCGCAAAGGCGACCGGCAACAGTGGGGTGCTCGACCGTATCGCAAACCGAACGGGATCGTTGACGCGTCGATTGTGGATGATCGGGTCAATCTTGTCGCTGACGCGAGCGGAAGGGGTGAAAATTGACTATCCGGCCGTTCATGAGACGCGATCTGCCGACGGAACGGTTGAATACACACACACTGATCTAACCACGACGCATATCCTGAATGTTATTACGGGAAAAGAGCGACCGACGGAAGATGAAATGATCGCGTTCTACCGGAGCGAAGTCGCGCAAGAGATGCAAAGAAAAGGCGTGATACAGCCCGAGAACTTCGCGACGCTTGATCGTGAAGGATTGCAGCAGCTTGTTCGTACAGGACTTTTTGGCGACAAGAATGCACTCCAGGCAAAAAAACGATCGTCGCAAACATTTAAGGAGCCGGACCTCAAAGCAACTGATGCGTTTGATC
>CAYZRQ010000040.1:5556-5945 GCA_964480895.1 uncultured Gammaproteobacteria bacterium
AGCGCTATTACGATGTGGCCTGGGGGCTTGAGCGCGCCAACGGCGCTCCCCAGATTCGCTGGGTTCACGACACGCAATTATCCAATCCGTTGGATTATAATCGCGCGCATTTTAATCTCGAAACAAACACCGTGTACGTGAGCATGAAGGACTTGGAGCATGATTTTGTTTCCGAACTCGCGCATGCAAAACAACGGAACGAGGATCCGGTGTATTTTTGGCTGCGAAAGAGATGGGGCACCAGGAGGCGCTTCGCGATATGCGGACGCACGGTATTTCGTATCGAGACGCACAATTGCAACAGTATGAGAAGGAGGGATCGTTCGAGCATGAAGCACACGCCGTTATTCAGCCGGAATTTGAAAAGGCACTTGGTCACCATTCCCCTG
>CAYZRQ010000041.1:0-1963 GCA_964480895.1 uncultured Gammaproteobacteria bacterium
CGTGGCCAGAAGGTGCATGTGCTTGACGTGAGCTCGGTCGCGATACCGGGTGGCGCAACCAGCGTGGTGTTTGACGTGCGCGAGCCCGGTGCGATCGACGAGTTTGTGCGCGTGAAGCCCGACGTCGTCGTGCATCTTGCGGCGTGCACCGACGAAGCAGCGTCGCACACGTTCCCCGAGGAAGACGCGGCGCAGAACGTGCTCGGCGCGCTTGCCGCACTCCATGCGGCGCACGTGTGCGGTGCGCGGCGGTTCGTGTTCGCCTCATCCGACGCCGCGTGCGCGCGGCGCTCGCCGTACGGCGTGGCGAAGTATGCGGGCGAACGCTACTGCGGCAGCTATCACGCCATGTACGGCTTGCCGTACGCGGCCGTGCGCATCCCCGAGGCGGTTGACGAAACGCGTGCCCTGCGTGCGCTCGTTGACGCCACGCTTGGCGAAGCGGTCGGTATTATCGACGTCGTATGACGATACTTGTCACCGGCGCCGCGGGGTTTTTGGGATCGCACGTCGTCGACGCGCTTGTCGCCGCCGGTCACCGCGTTGTTGGCATCGACCACCATCGCCGCGAAAAGCTTCGTTTTCCGAACACTGCAGTCGTCATGCATAAAGTTGGGTTCGAGGATGCTGCCGTTGCCGACATTTTTGCCGCCGAGCATCCCGACGCCGTTATTCACCTCGCCGCGCAGATCAGCGTGACGAAATCCATCAGCGATCCCTTGTTCGACGCGCGCCGTAACGTGCTCGATTCGCTCGCGCTTCTTCGCCTTGCGCGGCGGTTCGGTGTGAAGAAATTTGTTTTTGCCTCGAGCGGCGGTGCAATCTACGGCGATCATCCCGTGCGCCCGACGCCGATTCTTGACGATGCGACTCCGGTGTCGCCGTACGGCGTTGGTAAGCTTGTGTTCGAGTCGTATCTTACGCAGCAGTCGCACGACGGCGTACCGTGCGTGGCGCTGCGTTTTGCGAATCTCTACGGCCCGCGCCAGCAGCTTTCGCCGCTTGGCGAGGGCAACGTCGTATCGATTTTTCTCAACGCGTTTTTCCGTGGCGAGCCGGTGACGATGTTTGGCGACGGTACCGCATCACGCGACTATCTGTACGCCGCCGATGCCGTGAACGCCATCATGCGCGCCGTTACCGGGAGCTTCACGGGTATCGTCAACGTGAGCACCGGCCGCGAAACGTCGGTACGTGAACTGTTTGATACGCTCGTCGCCATCCACGGTAAAGCGCATCCGTTCGAGCACCGGCCGTTCCGCAAGGGTGAGGTGTATCGCAGCGTGCTTGCGTACGATTCGGCGCGCGAGCATCTCGGTTGGGAGCCGATGACGTCGCTCTATGACGGCCTCGCCGCGACGTATGCGTGGTATAGGGAGACGTTTGGGGGAGATCGTCGAACGTCATAATGTCGAACGTTAAACGTATGCAAGCCAAAAAATCCTACGGCCAACATTTTCTCCGCGACGAAAGCATTGTGGACGCGATCATCGCGGCCGCGCAGCCGGAAGATGCCGACATGGTTGTCGAAGTCGGTCCCGGCCTCGGCGCGCTCACTGAGCGCCTTGCAGCGATTGCGAAGCGTCTCGTGCTCATTGAGGCCGACCGCGCCCTCGTCCCCGCGCTTCGCAAGCGCTTTCCCGACGCCGACTGCATCACCGCCGACGCCGCAAACGTCGATTACGCAACGCTTGTCGGCGACAGCCGCTGGGTTTTTGTCAGCAACCTGCCGTACAACGCCGCGGCCGCAATTCTCATGCGCGTCCTCGTGTGCGACAAGCCGCCCGAGCGGCTCGTTGTTATGGTGCAAAAAGAAGTGGGGGAGCGTATGCTCGCGGTTCCCGGAAAAATGAGCCTTTTTTCGGTCGCCGTTGGCTTGTACGCCGAGGCAAAAAAATGTTGTGTCGTCCATCCTGGCGCATTTACACCGCAGCCGAAGGTTGATTCGATGGTGCTCACGCTG
>CAYZRQ010000041.1:1973-5837 GCA_964480895.1 uncultured Gammaproteobacteria bacterium
TGACACCCAAGGCGTACGCCGACACGCCGAATCGCGAGGACGTTATTGCGCTTGCAAAAATCGGGTTTGCCAATCGTCGTAAACAGCTGCACCGCAATTTTGCCGACGCAGGTGTGGCGCCGTCCGAAGCGACGAAGCGCGTGCTGCGGAATCTCGGCTTGCGCGACGACATTCGCGCGCAGGACGTGGCGCTCGAGGAGTGGAAGAGTATCCGTACGTCCATGATATAATTCCTGGCGTCTATGCCGGAGGACGAACATGTCCGGGTCTTCCACGAACGGCCGGTGTTTTCACGAGAGCAAAAGGCAGCACTCTGGCTCCTCATGACTTTCGGAACCTTGGCGTTTGTTTTTGGCATGTTCTACCTCTGGAAGCACATCGCCGATCCGTTCTCCGTCTCCTACGCCGGCCCGCGGCTTTTGGTGGGTGACGAGAAAGAAGCCGAGGAAGTTCGTGCGGCAAAACGCACCGACACCGACAAGGATGGCGTCAACGACTACGACGAACTTCACGTCTACAAAACGAGTCCATACTTGGCCGACACCGACAGCGATGGCGTGGGCGACATGGCGGAGATCGTTTCGGGCGGCGATCCGTCGTGCGCGCCCGGCGACAGTTGCGATGTGGAGGTTGACGACGCACAAGCCGCGACGCTCGACAACACATTTATCGAAGACGCGGCACAGGAGTACGGCTACGTCGCTGGCGTCGATCCAGCCGCGCTCGCGAATGAGGTTGCTATTGCTGACCTCATCAACTCCATGTCAGCCGCCGAAATCCGCGCGTTACTCCTTGAGAATGGTGCTGATGCGGCAGTGCTTGATGGGATTTCCGACGAGGACTTGAAGGCACTCATGATTCAAGTGATTACTGAAATGCAAGCGACCGGCGAAGTGCCGACCGATCTGTCGGCGGGCAGTGAAGCGCCGCAAGAGTAGCGTATGGCGAATCGGTTCAAACATCTCGCGCTCGCGCTTCTCATGGCTCTGGCTTTGGTATTGCCAACGGCCGCAATGCCGCGCGTCGCTTACGCACAGAACCAAGCGAGTACCATCGTCGACTTGCCGCGTATCGCCGAGTGGATCGTTAAAATTTGGTACGACTTTCTTAAGGACGCACTCATCCAGTCGGTCGCAACGATTCTCATCAACACCATGACGTACGCCGCCGATCGCTTGGCGTACGATGCGGCCATCTATATCGCGTCCGGCGGTGATGGGGAAGATCCGTTGTTCGATAACCGCAGTGTCGGCGAGTACTTTGCAAGCTACGGCGCAGCGGTCGCGGGCGAAGCGCTTGACCAGATTGACGACAGCGGGCTTCTTGGCAGCTTCAAGCTGTGCGATCCCAACATCGAAATTACCATCGCGTTCAAGTTCGGCATTAAGAGCGCGTTCGATCGCCAGGATCCGGGATGCGATATCAAAGACGTGCTTGAAAACTGGGACGGTTTCATCGCCGACATCGCAACATCAACGCAAGGAGGCGAGGCAAAGACCGCAGCAATTCTCACGAAACTCGCCGAAGCGTACAACCCAAGCTCGAATGACTTTTCCGTGGGCATCCAGCTGTACTCAAACGTGCTGACGCAAGCGCAGCAGCAGCAATTCCTCGAAACGCAAAAGCACCTTCTTCTTGACGGGTTTAAGGACAAGACCGACTTTCTGACCGGCAAAGTCGACACACCGGCGGCGCTCCTGCGTGACAACCTCCAGGAGAACCTCAAGCGGCCCGACGACACTCGCCAAGAGGTCGGTACGGTGATTCTTGGGTCAAGCGACGAAATCCTGCTGCAGATGGGTTTGCATGCCGGTTCGGTTTTTGCGAATACGCTGCTTTCGAAAGGCGTCGAACGGCTGTATAGCGGTTTGTTTGGTGATCTCGATGAGGTCGAAATCGATCCATTCAACGAGATTGGCTATTCGTCGTCGAACGCGGAATCGGCGCGCGCCGCGTTCCGTTCGTTTTTGGCTGCCGCGCCGCTTGAAATCACGAACTACAGCATTCTCGGCGAATTCGGCGCGTGCCCATCGGTCGGTCGCGGGCTGTATAACTGCGTCGCCGACACGTCGCTCATCAGCGCCGTCGCGCGCGCCGACGGCGGTACGCCGCTTACCATAGCCGAAGCGATCGACGAAGGGCTCATCCACGGCGACTGGCCGCTTATTTCTTCCGCCGACGCCGCGCGCAACCAAGATCCGTATTGCTACAGCTACGGTTACTGCGAAGGTAACCTCGTCAAATTGCGCAAGGCGCGCATCATCCCCGTGGGTTGGGAGCTTGCGGCCGAATCGACGTACAACGACGAAGACGCGCCGGTCACGCTCGGCGAAGTCATTGCAGGTTTCAACGCGTGCCCCGAGAGCGGCCAGCCCGACGAAAATCACCAGTGGTGCCATCTTATCGATCCGGATTGGGTGCTCAAGTATCCCGACACGCAGTGCCGCGCGCAAGTGTACGGCCAGCTGCTCAAGGCGCCGTCCACGGACCAGCGCGACGAAGAGTGCGTCGACATGCCGAGTTGTATTGCCGAGGACGACGACGGCAGCTGTGTTGGCGGTTACGGCTACTGCGTTCGCGAGGAAAACGTCTGGCGTTTCCGCGGCGAGGATTGTCCCGATTACTACGCGACGTGCACAGCGTACGAAAATACCGACGGCGACGACAGCGCGTTCCTTGCGAACACCGTTGACGCTGGCGAGTGTACCGAGGACAGCGCCGGCTGCTTGTGGTACGCAACAACGCAAAACGATGACACGGGTACATTCGACTGGCCTGCGGTTGACGACGTCGCCACCGCGGACGCCGAGAGCGACGCCTACCGCGAGCGCATCTATTTCACGGCCGCGATCGAAGCGTGCGACGAAGAGGACGCCGGCTGCCGCGAACTTGTTGCGCGCGACGACGATTTGTCGTTCAACATGATCGCGAACCCCGGCTTTGAAACCGACAGCGACGCCGACAGTATGCCCGACGGCTGGTTTACCGGCATCCTTGGTTCGTACACAGAATATTTGCCCGAGTACAGCACTGACGCCTCGCTCGCGCTTTCGGGAAGCGCCGCGGTTTCCCCGGGCGATGCAACCGGGCTCGGCGGCATTTCGCAAGACGGCATCGTGCTGCGCCAGGCAACGCAGTACACACTTTCGTTCTACGCTCGCCAGCCTGACGACGCCACAAGCGACGATTTTTACGCGCATCTCCTTATTGCCGAAAACCAGGATGCGGATGGCGACGGCGCGCTCGATCCGATCGACGCCTCCGGCACCGAGGTGTCGGGCGATTGCGAAGTTGCGAGTCTCGTCTCGTCGCTCGGTTACGGGTTCGAGGGCAAGACGCCCGCAAGCACCGACTACGAACGCTATTCGTGCACGTTTACGATCCCGACGCTTTCCGACGCATCGCTTGATGTTATTGGAACGCTCGTCTTCCAGGCCGCCGCTGTTTACGTCGACAATATTCAGCTTGAACAGGATGCCGAGGTTTCCGATTGGCATGAGGCATATAGCGACGCCAGCCTCGACCTTGCGTACTACAAAGTCCCGCCAACGTATTTAGGCTGTACGGGTGAAGACGATGACCCTGAAGAGTGTGCCAACTACGCGGCGGTTTGCGAAGAGCAAGACGTCGGTTGTTCGCGCTACACGCCGGTGAACGGTGACCCCGATATCATCGGTGTTGCGAACGCGCTCGACGAATGTCCCTCGTCGTGCGTGGGCTATGACACGTTCAAGCAGGAGACGACGCTTTACGAACCGAGCGGCGAGTTTCCGGTGTACTTCATCCCCGATACGGCCGAGGAGTGCACCGAAGAAGACGTCGGCTGCGACGAGTTCACGAACGAATCGACGGAGGCGCTCGAGT
>CAYZRQ010000042.1:0-5804 GCA_964480895.1 uncultured Gammaproteobacteria bacterium
ATATCCCGAAACGCCGGCGCGCTTACCGTGGCCTTCTTCGACAACCGAGACAAGCATTGCCGAAAGCGTTGTCGCGGTTTTTGTCGAGATCACTTGCCGCACGATTTGCGGCGCGTGACGCTCGACTGTACCGTCGGGATAACGAATCTCGTCCACAACGTACGGCTCCATGAGCGCGCCGCCATTGGCGATCGTCGCGTACGCCATCGCAATTTGCAGCGGCGTTACGGTGATGCCTTGGCCGTAGCTTGCTGTTGCCGCAAAAATTTCGCCCGGCTCGTCAAGCGACGCAACCGTACCGCTCGTTTCGCTATTGAGGGTAATGCCCGTAAGCGTTCCGAAGCCGAAATTGCGGACGTACTGCGCGAACACGTCGCGGCCGGTAAGCCGCATCGCCTGCACCATTGCCGTGTTGATCGACTCCTGCAAAGCCACGGTCATGCTGACGAGCCCGTGCACTTTTTCAGCCGCGTTACGGATGATGCGGTCGTTCACTTGCACCGAACCGACGTCTTGGTACAGCGTGTTGGGCGTTATCGCGCCCGAGTCGATGCCCGCGGCGAGCGTAAACGGCTTGAAAATGGAGCCCGGTTCGTACGGCTCGTAAATCGCCGGGTTATTGTACGACGAGATGTCGTCGACGGCGGCATAGCCGCTGGGGTCGAAGTCAGGCGCGCCGCACATGGCGATCACGCCGCCGGTCGTAGGATCGACGATGACGAGCGCACCGCCATCGGCGTCAAAACGCTCGACGCCAACAGCGAGCAAGTGGCACGCCGTGTACTGCACCGTGCGGTCGATGGTGAGGAGCAGATCACCGCCATCGATCGCCGGTGTGAACGATCGCTCGCCTACGCCGATCCAGCTGCCAGTGCGGTCGGCCTGCGAGTACAGCGAACCCGGCACACCCGCGAGGAAATCGTCAAAATAGCCCTCGAGGCCGTACTGGCCAACGGGATTGCCGTCGGGGTCGCGACCGACAAAGCCGAGCACGTGGCCGCCAAAGCCGCGCTCGGGATACGCCCGAGCGGCCTCCATGAGGTACCCAATGCCCGCGATATCCTGGTCAAGCAGACGGTCAAGCGCCTCGGGAGCGACATTGCGCATCACCGGTTCCCATGAATCGTCAGGAGCGGCGTTCATGATGCGCGATACCAAGAGTTCGACCGGCGTCGGTGCGACGTCGGCGACGACGCACGGCACTGCCTCCGCGCATGGCGTCGGTGCGTCAAGCGCGAGAAGCGCGGCGACTTCGTCGTTTTTACCCGCGGCCGCGAGCTCGTCAAGCAACGCTTGCCGTTCGTATGCCGGAATGCCGTCCATACCGAGTGCACGCGCCATCGCAAGCGCTTCGGCTTCACGATCGACAAGCTTGCGCGGATCGACGTACACGAACGCACGCGGTTCAGTCGTTGCCACCGCGTACTCCGTGTCGTCGCCGGCGTCCTTCGCGAACATGGTTCCGCGCTCGGGCACGAGCACTTCGTAAAGGGAATACTGATCCTCGGCAAACGCCGTATAAAAACCGGACGACACAACTTGCAGCATGAAAAGCCTTATAACGATCAGCGACCCAAAACCGACAAAGAAGAAACGGAGGGCGCGCAATCGCCTTCCGTTTCCTGTTGTGCGTTTGGGGATTCCTCCGGACATACGCGTTGTCACGCTTCTTGAATTTCCTCTTCGGTAATGACCGTGCCGACCGAGATGACGACGTCGCCGGTCGCTTCGTATTGGGTGATGCGCACAATGTCGCCGTCGGCGCTTTCGAATTCGCGGAACGCCATGGCGCCACCGGTGTCGTCGTCCTTAATTGTCGCCGTACCTTCGTACGAAAATTCGTAGTCGTCGCCACGGTAGACCACGGTGTCGTCTTCGGGCTCGAGCTCTTCGTTAATCTCCTCGAAGAGCTTAATCTCCTCGCTGCCGGGATCGATCGAAAGCCAAATACCCTCGCGACCGTGCGCCCAGTAGACCGTTTCGTGCGTGTCGAGTTTTAACTCATCGAGCGATGCCGCGCTGAACGTCTTGTCGCGTACCACGACGGGCCGATCGTTTTGGAGCGCCGAAAGAACTTCTGCAATAGTCATAAGGTGAAAGCAAAGTCGGGATCAGTATAGCAGAGGTAAAAATAGAATCGTCCGATCATCGCGTCGATGCGGTCTCTGCCGCTTGCGAGATACGCTATCCCCAGCAAGCCGTCAAGCATCACGCACATTAAGATTACTCGGCTTTACAAACGGCTCACGAATCCGTAGGCTACCCACGTTCCCGGAGGTTCCGTGTGGTGCTGTGGCGTAATTGCCTGCCTCTTTCTCGGTTTCGGCATGTTGAGTCTCATAGGCCACGACGGCAAAGAAGGCATCGGGTTGACGCTCGCGGCGATCGCCACCACGCTCATCGGCATGAGCTGTTGCGGATCGTTGAACGAGTTCTCGCTCGCGATCATCGAGCCGTTTCTTCGCGCCGACGTTCCGGCCGAAGCCGCGCCCTCATCGAGCATCGAGCCGCCGGACGTACCGGCAACATTGTTGAGCATCGATACCGGCGACAGCAACGCCGATAACGGCGCGTACTGAACGATCGTTTTCGTCCCGCATCGTCTTCAGATGGTGCGGGGTTTTGTATTCCCCTTCACCATCCCGAGCGCATGCGAGGCCTGCCTGCCCTGCCTGCCGGCAGGCAGGCGGCAGGCAGGGAAGCGGGGATCCAGCGATCACAGATACTCTGGATCCCCATTTTCATGGGGATGACGAAAGAGGTCGTGGGAATGACAGGTGAATCGAATTGCTCCGATCAACTGCACCCCGATGTCGAACCGCAATTCAGACACTTATAACACGCGGCGTTGCGAACCATGATGCTGCCGCACGTATCGCACGCCGGAGCGTCGGCCGTGTTGTTGAACGTTGACGTCAATGTGACTTTCTCATCTTTCTTGTCGAACAAATCCGGCTGCAGAACACCATCGGGCGCCGAATCCGTCGTACTCGGCACAGTGTGCGTGGGCGGGAGCGTCGGAAGTTCAGGTAGCGAGACATTGTTGACGCCAACCGCAAGCTGTTCCTGCGGCGTCAAAAACTTGAGCGCAATCCAACGGAAGATGTAATCGACGAGCGACTTGGCGATACGGATGTTCGGATTGTTCGTGAACCCCGACGGCTCGAACCGCACGTGGACGAATTTGTTGACGAGCACCTGGAGCGGCACGCCGTATTGCAAGCTGATCGAAATCGTCGTTGCAAAAACGTCCATAAGGCCGCTGATTACCGACCCCTCCTTCGCCATCGTAATGAACACCTCGCCCGGCGTTCCGTCGTCATACAGGCCGACGGTGATGTACCCCTTGTGCCCGCCAACGATGAATGCGTGCGTAACTGCGCGGCGCTCGTCGGGCATGCGGCGGCGACGCGGCGCGTTCGCGTTCTCCGCGATCGGCGCGACCTTGACCGTCGGCACACCTTCAGGTTCGACGTTCGACGTTCGACGTTCGACCTCTTCGCCATGCGCCTTCGCGGAATCCTTTTCCCTCGACGTCGTAAGCGCCTGCTGCCGCTTGCTGCCGTCGCGGTAAATAGCGATCGCCTTCAGTCCCATCTTCCATCCTTCCATGTACACACGTTCGATTTCTTCGGCGGTCGACTCGTTGGGCATGTTCACCGTTTTGCTGATCGCACCCGAAATGAACGGCTGCACCGCGGCCATCATGCGCACGTGACCCATGTAGTGAATGGAGCGCGTACCATTTTTCGCCTTGAACGCGCAGTCGAACACGGAAAGGTGATCGGGTTTGAGACGAGATGCGCCCTCGATGGTATCGGTGGCGTCGATGTGCGCGAGAATCGCCTTACGATCTTCCTCCCCATAACCCAAACGCTCGAGCGCCTCGGGCACCGTTCCGTTCACCATTTTGAGCATGCCGCCGCCCACAAGCCACTTGTATTTGACAAGAGCGATGTCAGGCTCGATGCCGGTCGTGTCGCAGTCCATGATGAACGCGATCGTTCCGGTCGGTGCAAGCACCGAAATCTGCGCGTTGCGCACGCCGACGCTGTCGCCAAGCGCGATAACGCTGTCCCACGCCGTGCGTGCGGCCGCGATGAGGTCGGCTGGCGTTCCGGCGACCGGCATGTCGTATGTAGCCTTGCGATGCATGCGCATAACGTCCATGCACGGCTCGCGATTCGCCTCAAACCCGGCGAATGGACCGATTTTTTCCGCGATGCGCGCCGACTGCTCGTAGGTAACGCCGGACAAAAGCGACATGATCGCGGCAGCGATGTTACGTCCTTCGTCGGAGTCGTATGCAACACCGCGACTCATGAGGAGCGCGCCCAAGTTCGCGTAGCCAATCCCGAGCGGTCGGAATTCGTGGCTGTTCTGTTCAATCGCCGGCGTCGGGTAACTCGAATTGCCAACGGCGATCTCCATGGCCGTGATCATCACGCGCGCAGCATGGCTGAATGCCTCAACATCAAACTCCATGACGCCGTTAACATCCTTGCGGAACCGCATGAGGTTCAAGGACGAAAGGTTGCACGCCGTGTCGTCGAGAAACATGTACTCCGAACACGGATTACTCGCGTTGATGCGGTCGGTATTCTTGCTCGTGTGCCACGTATTGATGGTTGTATCGTACTGCACGCCGGGGTCGCCGCACTGCCACGCCGACTCCGCCATCTTGTGCATGAGCTCGCGCGCCTTGAACGCGACCGATGGCTTGCCGGTCGTGACCTCGCGCGTTACCCATTCCCCATCGATCTCGACCGCGCGCATGAACTCGTCAGTCACGCGAACCGAGTTGTTTGCATTCTGGAAATAAATGGAACCGTAAGCATCGCCGTCCATCGAGCTGTCATAGCCGGCATCGACAAGCGTCCACGCCTTGCGCTCCTCCTTCGCTTTGCATTCGATGAATTGCACGATGTCGGGATGGTCAACGTTCAAAATGACCATCTTCGCCGCACGGCGCGTTTTTCCGCCCGACTTCACGATGCCCGCAAACGCGTCAAGACCCTTCATGAACGACACCGGCCCCGAGGATCGCCCGTTGCTGCCGCCCAAATACTCATACGACGAACGCAGTTTCGACAAATTGCTTCCGGTTCCCGATCCGCCCTTGAACAGCATGCTCTCCGTTGTGCAAAGATGAAGAATGGAACGCATGTCGTCCTGCACGCTATTGATGAAGCATGCGCTGCACTGCGGATGCGGATTCACGCCGACGTTAAACCACACCGGGCTGTTGAACGCCGCCATTTGGTTGACGAGAATGTGAGTGAGCTCGTCTTCGAAGGCCTGCGCATCCTTTGCGGTCGCGAAATAGCCATCCTTACGCCCCCAATTCGCCATCGTGACAGCCACGCGACTCACGAGCTGCTTCATGGACGCTTCGCGCTCGGGCGTGCCGACTTTGCCGCGGAAATATTTTTGCGCGACGACATTGAGTGCGGTTTGCGACCAGCTTTTTGGCGTTTCAATGTCGGTTTGCTCGAACACGACGCTCCCCTTTTCGTTCGTGATCCGTGCGGTGCGCAGTTCCCATGTGATTGCATCGTACGGGTGCACGTCCTCCTTCGTAAAATAGCGTTCCATGACGATTCCCTGCCCATATAACTCCGATGTCCGCGCTTGCGGCGTCGTGGTATAGGCCATGTACGCCCGAGCGGCGTGAATGAGGTTGTTGTCGACGAGGGTCAGCGACACGATATCGCGAATGTCGGCCGTGCGCGGCGTCGTGTGACCGTCGAACGCACGCTGAAGCCGCGAAAGGACATGCGACGTGATGCGCGGCGCGTATCGCT
>CAYZRQ010000043.1:0-2271 GCA_964480895.1 uncultured Gammaproteobacteria bacterium
GCCGAAGCCCCCTATTCCCATTTCGCCTCAAGCACGACGCCGGTATAAAAGTGCGTCAAAATCTCGTCCCACTCACTTCCCTCGTTCGCCATGCACAACGCACCCGACGCGGACATGCCGACGCCGTGGCCCCACAACGTCCTTCCGACATCGCACGGCACAGGAACCGAAACCGCCCACGGCACGCTGCCGTACCACACCTCGCTCCAATCACGCGTCCGACCGTCGGAACGCGAGAAATACGGCGTGATAGCTATGTCGCCATCGTAAGTAACGATGCTTCCGCGCGTCGCCTCGACCGCCTCGGTAATTTTGGGCGCACGTACTTCCTGTCCGTAGCCCTTATACACTTGATCAAGCCACGCATCGACGTGATAGAACTCGCCGTCGTGCTTGGTATTTCGCGTGTAGTGGTAGAACGCGTACGTTCGCGCCGCCGTGATGAGTGCTTTTTGATATTCGATCGGTGAAACGTTGGACGTCTCGGCTAAACCGCGCAAATATATCTCGATAGGAAGCTCGTTGATAAGCCACACGCGGTCCTTTGCTGTGTTGTGGCGCAGCTCGAGTACGCCGCGGAACGTATTGTCGGCATACGACGACCCACGCGTCACGCGGCGATCGAAGTTTGCGACCGTCATAACCGCGTTTGCTGTTGTTGGTATAAAGCGCAAACCCGATAATGAGCGCTCGGCACCTTCCCCGCGGTCGAACACGTAGCGGCTACCGTCGAAATACGCCGTCACTTCGCTCCCCGCAACCATCTCGGCGAGCAGATTACCCTCGATGTCGCGCACAGCAAAATCGCTTTCCGTTGACGTAATGACAACTTCATCTTCGGTTTCTTCGTCGACGATAAGCACGCCAACACGGATAACGGGTTCGTCGATCAGCTCGGCGGCTTCGTCAACGTTGTCGTTTTTCGGCGCCGTGTACGCCTCCCCCGCGCCGCCGGTAACGTCAACGGGAATCTCAACGAACGCATCGTCAACAGCCTCGCCGTTTGCCGTCAGCTGAAAGCGTGCCTCATGTTCGCCGTTCGTGCTCGGTGCCGTCAGCGCAAACGTAATGTACGCGGTCGCGCCGGGCGCCACCTGTCCCGCGCCGTATGCAAGCGTCGAGCCTTCCCACGACGCGTGAACAAACGACGAACCGCTTGCCAGCGCCACGTCGGGCGCAACAAGGCTGTACGTCGTCCACATTACTGTTCCCGTATTTGTAAATCCGGCCGTGAGCACTACCGAACGCCCGGCCTGCATCGCTAAACGGTTCGCGGACACGAGTGCGAGGTTCGCCGCAAGGCCGGAGGAGGCGGGAGTACTCGCCGCCGCGGCAGGCTCGGCAACGGTTACGGTCAGCGTAAACTCGCCACCATCGATCCAAGCGACGCTTTCGCTCGCCAAATGAAACGTCTCACGGTATGACCCCGTAGCCGCCGGCGCATGCACATCAAACGTCACCGTAGCGACATCGCCCGGCAGAACCGCGGGTTCAACGATGCGCTTTACTTGTGACGGCGAAAGCCAATTACCGGGATCAAAAACGCTTTTTCGATATTTTGGACCATACGTATAGACGGAAATGTAGCCCGCGCCGTCGTTGCGCCACGTTGTCGTACCCGTGTTTTGAAAAGTAACCGTGATAGTTTTGACGTCGCCCGGTGCCATCGCGAGCACGCCCGATCCGGTGGTCGTTACGCGCAGTGCCGCAAGCGCGGCAGCATCGGCCGACGGCGCAAACGGCACGGAAAAAACCGCCATAGCGACGGCGAACAACGCCACGAGATGTTTTCTCACGCCGATAGCCATAGGGGTGACTCAAGTATACCAAACGCTTGATTTCCGTTACACTGAACGCCATATGGCCTCGCAAAGCCACGCACTAGCACAGAGCACCGTGCTCCAAGTCGAGGGTAAATTCGTAGGAACCGCCGTTGGGCTTGTGTCGTTTTACGTCCTCGTCAACGCGCTCGGCACCGATGGCTTCGGCGCACTCACAACCGCGCTCACCTACGCCTCGGTTTTCGCTATTATCGTCGACTTCGGTCTCACACTTACAACCGCACAGCTCATTTCGGAGCACAACGCGAACGAGGAGTGCATCCTTGGCAATCTGTTTTCATTGCGCCTCGTCAGCGCGGCCGTCTTTTTGAGCATCGCGCCCATCTCGTCGCTCTTCCTTCCCGCGACTCCCGAGGTGCGGCTTGCCATTCTCGTGTGCTCGGTGTCGTTTTTCTTTGGGACAACGGCGCAGGTGTTCATCGGCGTGTTC
>CAYZRQ010000043.1:2281-5730 GCA_964480895.1 uncultured Gammaproteobacteria bacterium
GAGACCGCGAACCGCATTGTCGCGCTCGCGAGCATTGTCGTGGTGGCGTGGCTTCACCTCGGCATCGTGTTCGCTGCCGGCGCATTCGCACTCGGCGCCGCGGTTCAGCTCGCGCTCATGCTTACGGCGACGCGGCGGCTCGTCCGCCTACACCTGCGCTTCGAGCCGCGCGTTATGCGCGATATCGTTGGACGAAGCTGGCCTATTGGCGTGTCAATTTTTTTCAACCTCCTCTACTTAAAGGGCGATATCGTCTTCATGTGGCTTTTTGGCCGCAGCGAAACGGAGATCGGCATCTACGGCTCGGCGTATAAGGTTGTTGATGTCATCACGACTGTACCGACGATGTTCATGGGTCTGCTCCTTCCCGTCCTCGCGCTTGCATGGACGACGAAGCGGTACGATGTCGTCACGACTAAGCTGCAAGAGGCGTTTAACGTGCTCATGCTTCTCGCTGTGCCGTTTGCCGCGGGCACCATGCTTGTCGGCGAACCGCTCATGGCACTCGTCAAACCCGACCTTGTCGAAGCCGGAACTGTGCTTCGCATACTGGGACCCACCGGTGCCGCCGTGTTTTTGGGCGCGCTTTATGGTCATGCTGTTGTTGCCATAAACAAACAGCGGCACATGACGCTCGGCTACGTCGCCGTGGCCATTATCGCGATCGCGGGCTATGTCCTGTTCATCCCGACGTACGGTATGTATGGCGCCGCATGGACATCGCTTGTCGCCGAGCTCCTCATTGCCGCCATCGCGTTTATCGTTGTCGCTCGCACGACCGGACACGACCCCCGCCTGCGCATGGCGCTCACGAGTCTTGCAGCAACCGGCGTCATGAGCGCAGTTATCGTCGTGCTTGCCCTGCCGGTACTGGCAGAAATTGCGCTCGGCGTAATGACGTATGCCATAGCCCTCGGCGCGTTCGGCGGCCCGTCGCCGCGCGCGGTATTGCGGTTGTTCGTCTCCGATCGTCCGCCGATTATTGTTGGGGGTACGGCGTCATAAGACCGATGTGCTCACATTCATCACCCTGATGCCTCATCTTTTTAACCACCCTCAGGCATAATCTCCTTCACCACTCTGAGGCGCATGCCGAAGCCTGCCTGCCGGCAGGCAGGAGTCAGAAGCCCAATATCGGGCTGCATGATCCCTCGTCTACACTCGGGATGGTGCCAGGGAGTCACACCTACAAGCTTCTTCTTACAAGTTACAAGCTATGCTCCTCGTCCTCATCGCTATCGCCTTCGCTCGCCTCGCCTGGCAGCGCTTTCCGCTTGCGCTTGCCGCACTCTTCGCGCTCTTACCCGCCTACCTCTTACGCTTCAGCGTAGGACCGATTCCGCTCACGATGCTTGAGGTTTTCGTTCTCACGCTCGGTGCCGTGTGGTTGGTGCGTTCGCGGCAGGCGGCAAAGGATACGCTCTCCCGCGCCCTTCATGCGCCGTGGCGTATACCGCTTGCCGCGCTGGCCGTTGCACTCGTACTCGGCGTCGCCGTTGCACCCGACCCGTTTGCCGCACTCGGCGTCCTTAAGGCGTACTTCGTCGAACCGGCGCTCGTGCTCGCCATGCTGCTCGCAACGTTTTCCGCGAATGATTGGCGGCGTTCGTGTATTTTTCTTCTTGCCGGTGCTGGCGTGCTCGCCGTCATCGCACTTGTGCAATACGCAACCGGTCTCGGCATCCCCGCACCATGGGACGTTGAACGGCGCGTTACCTCGGTGTTCGATTTCCCCAATGCGGTCGGCCTGTTTCTTGCGCCGATTGTCGCCGCGTGCCTCGCCATACTCCCGACCATCCGCCAAAAACGTGATCGCCTCGCCGCCCTTATCGTCGCCGTACTCGGCATCGCCGCAATTCTCGCCGCCAAAACCGAAGCAGCACTCGTCGCCATCCCCGCTGGCCTTCTCCTTACGCTCATGCTGTCGCGCGCACGGCTGCAAACCAAACGCCGCAGCGTGCTCGCCGCACTTGTCGTCCTCCTTATTGCGCTCGCCGTGCCTGCGAGCCGCGACAAACTGTTTCTCGCCGATTTCTCCGGCGCCGTGCGGCGCGCACAATGGAGCGAAACGCTTGCCATGCTTGCCGACCGCCCCATCTTCGGCGCCGGCCTCTCGGGTTACCCGACGGCCCTCGTTCCCTACCACGACCCGACGCTCTACGAAATCTTCCAATATCCGCACACGATTGTCCTCAATCTTTGGACGGAACTCGGGCTGCTTGGCCTCGCTGCCATGCTTGCCCTTGCCGTCATTCTTGGTCGGCGGGCGTTGCTCGAACGCCAAAACGCGGCTGTACTTGCCGCGTCGGCCGCGCTTCTCACTATGACAATCCACGGGCTCGTCGACGTCCCGTTTTTCAAAAACGATCTTGCGCTCCTCACCGTCTTTTTCGTCGGCCTTCTCCTTGCCGCGCCAACGCTACATCGCGAATAGCTCGGTGGCGTACGCGCCAAAACGCGTCATCATCTCAAAATCGAATGACTCGGGAAGCATCATGGGCATTGCTACGTCGGTGTACGTTACGTTGGGCGTTTCATTGTTGAGCCGCACCCATGGCGAACCGGCCGCAACAGCGGCGTTGACCATTGTCATGGTGTGACTGTAGTCCGGCTGCGCGTGGTCGCTCTTTGTTTGCAGGCGCAAATACGGGACGCGGATATCGTCGATAAACGTGAGTGCCTCGCGCTCGGCCCAAAATGCCTCGTCGTCGCACGTCGCCGCATCCTTCAAGTGTCCCGTGTCGTCAGCGTCGCAGCCTCCCGTGTCGGTTCGGTCCGCCGGCCCCTCCCAATCAATAAGAAACTCAACCGGCGCATCGGGATAGCGCGCCAGCATGCCCGAACCCATGGTGATGCCATAGGAAAGTGTAATCACGCCAACCTCGGTAACGTCATCAAGCCCCTCAACTGCGGTAACAAGCGCGAAAAGTCCGTCTTGGCCAATCGTGCCGTTCTGGTTTTCTTCGCCCTCGCTTCTTCCACGTCCCTCGGGGTCGAACAACACAACCACGAATCCTTGGTCGACGAGATCCTGCGCGTCGCGTTTATTCGTCAAAAAGTTCGACGAGTCGCCAACGCCTCCGGGCACCATCACGATGGCTTGTGCGGGCAGCACATCGGGACGCAGCACGCGTACGTACCAGCGCGATCCACTCGTGGGGTTCGTCAACAAATATTCCCCTTCCGTGCCGATGGGCACGAATATCGGCTCGTCGTTGACCGCCACCGGCTCCTCCTCGGCCACATCAGCAACCGTTGTACTCGGCTCGGTATCGTCAACAATCTTCGGCAACGCGGAAATAAACCATCCCATGACGCCGAAGAATACGAGTATTGCAATAACGAAAAAGAAAGCGGAGGCAGCATTACGGGGCATACTCATTAATGACGGAGGACTCGGCTACAGGCGTTGCTGCACCTCGAATTTCGCGCATAACCCACCACGCCGC
>CAYZRQ010000044.1:0-1615 GCA_964480895.1 uncultured Gammaproteobacteria bacterium
GACTGGTATCGCCTAGCGCTCGGGATCACGGACTTCACGCCATCCGAGTTGCGCCCGCCGCTCGTGTACCACAGGGTGACCGATCTTCGTGCCCGATCCCTTCGAGCGTACCGACGGCCGATGTACTGGATTCTTGCCGCGCGCAAGCCGCATCCGGGGTTCGTCGCCTTGACCTCCGAAGACCGCCACTGGCTGGGATTCCACTTTCCGGACGATGATCCCGATCACGCCCTGGCGTGCATGCGGCTGACGCCCGTGTTGCGGGAGTAATCTCAAACAGAGACGTCATTCGTCCCCCATTGCTCGCGAAGCGAGCGACGGGGGATTTTGCTTTCGTGAACCCAAATTCGGCCGATCGGCAGTATTTGGGTACATACAGCTAGGCGCTCGCGGCCATGTTACACTGTCATTACTATGACGAAACGACTTTTTGCTTCGGCTTTTGGTTTTTTTGCGGCCGCTTTCCTTGCCGCGTTGAGCGTACCGGCGTTCGCGCTTGCGGCGCCGACGTACTTCTTTCAGGACACCGAGGCGGTCGGTGGCTACGCGCTCGACGTCACGGGAAGCATTGCGATGATCGCGGGAAGCGGCGGCGCTGGCGCGATTTCGTACGATTTCGGCGTGACGTGGGAGACGATCGATTTAGGCGGGACTATTTACGGTATGCGTATGATGGCCGACTTCGCGACCGCGTACGGCGTCGGTCCCGGCGGGCGCATCATGAAGTCGGTTGACGGCGGTTTGTCGTGGAGCGCGGTAACATCATCGGGTACAACGTCCGACTTGTACGACGTCGCTTTTAACGGCAGCAGCCTCTACGCCGTGGGCGCCGGCGGCAAGATCGTCAAATCCGGCAACGGCGACAGCTGGGGAGTGAACACATCGGGCGTTTCGACAACGCTTTACGGCATCGATCAAGCGGGCGGTGATTTTTGGGCTGTTGGCGCAAGCGGAACCGTGATTCATCGCAACAGCGCGACCGGCGTGTGGTCGACCGTCGACGTGAGTACGACAAAACATGTGCGCGACGTCAGCGTCTTGTATCCGGGGGCCGGCACAACGACGATTTGGGTTGTTGGTGACGATCATACGGTTAGGAAGTCAAGTGACGGCGGCGCATCCTGGACACCCGTAACGATTACCGGCGTCGGCGCGACCGCCGATCCGTATGCGGTACGCGTGTACAGCACGAGGGTTGTCGCAGTCACGGTCGGCGGTGTTGTGTATCGTACGACTGACGGCGGAACCACGTGGACGGCGATGGACATGGGAACCGTGACTGGATCGTTCATGGAGATCGACACCATTGGCTCCGCGGGATACCTCGCGATTACGACGAGCGGTGCGTACATCTATGACGGCACAACGCCCAGCAATATTACCGGTTTGGCGAACGCCGATGTCTCTCCAACGAACGACACGACGCCGGAGCTGTCGTGGACCGCGGCGACCGATTCGTATTCCGCGCTCGATTATTACGTCGGCCATACGTCGCCCGACGGCGCGATGGACGCGGCAACGACAACCGGCGGCAGCACAAGCTACACGTGGCTCGCGGCGCTTGAGGACGGCGTGCACACGTTTCAAGTCAAGGCGTTTGACGAATCGAGCAACA
>CAYZRQ010000044.1:1625-5459 GCA_964480895.1 uncultured Gammaproteobacteria bacterium
CTCGAGGTGACGGTGGACGCGACCGCGCCCGCGGTCGCAATGACGCCGATCGGCGCGTATGCGGCCGACGAAGACACGACGTTTCTCATTACGACAACCGACGCGAGCGGCGTGTATGCGTGCTCGCAGATGGTCGACGCGATGCCCGGCGGGCTTGGCGGCGGCACCATGACGCAGCTTGATGACGATACCTGGAGTTTCGTCATCAATTTTGCGGCAGGCACGCACAGTATTGTCGTGTCGTGCTACGACAACGCGGGGAACGCGGGATCAACGAGCGTCACCGCGGAATGGACAGCGGCCACGGAGGAACCGGCCGAGGATTTCGTTGACGAACCGGCGGATGTTGTTGTTGACGACGGAGGCGTTGCGGCCGATGAGGCTGCTGCCGATACTGGTGCGGATACCGATGCCGATGTCGGTGCCGCAGACGACGGCGCGGCCACGGGGGACGAAGAAGTCGACGCCGATGCTGAGGCTGACGCGGATACGTCGACATCGAGTGCGGCCGCAGCAGGCGACCTTATCAAAACCGCGTGCGACGACACGGTCGCGGTTGACGTCAACGATCCGTGCAAAGCCGTCTACTATTTCGGCGCCGACGGCAAACGCCATGCGTTCCCGAACGAAAAAGTTTTTTTCACCTGGTTCGACGATTTTGACGGGGTTGTAACGATAACGGCAGAGGATATGGCGTCGATGACGCTCGGTCGCAACGTGACGTACCACCCCGGAACGCGCATGGTGAAGTTTTTGACAGTGAACACGGTGTACGCGGTCGGTATTGACGGCGCATTGCGCCCGATCGATAGCGAAGCAACAGCAACTGCGCTTTACGGCAGTACATGGAATCAGCAGATCGACGACATTAGCGATGCATTTTTCGGCAACTACGCCTTCGGCGATGACATCGTGGCCGACGACGAATACGACCGCAACGAGGTCGAGGCAAGCGTCGATGCTGTTGACGATATTCTCTAGCGATTGCCATTTTCGGAGATTGCTGTTAGTTTGTTTGTGCTTGCCGGGAATGCTTCACCATGGTGGCGGAGATAGCCTTGCCTGCACTTCATCCCGAGTTCGGGATAGGAGGGAACGTGGTTGACATCGTCAAGATGTGGGACGCCAAGCCGGCGTCGGACTGTAGGTACTGCAAGGCGTTTACGAAGAGCGGCGCGGAGCAGCTGCCGGACTCGCTCGGGTGGTTCGTGTTCCTTCTCTTGACGCTCTCTGCGCCGGCGACCGCGCTCTTGGGCATCTGGACCAACTCGGATCCGGATTGGACGTTCGGACTCGTCGTGTGCAACGTTCTCGTCGTGCTGCTCTTCAACGGCCGTCGGCTCTGGACGACCATCGTCGGCCGATACGAACTGCGCATCATCGACGAGGACTACCACTACCATCTCCACCTCGCCAAGCACGACAAGCTGCGCGATGGGGCGAAGGTCTGGATGAAGACACGCGTTGGCGGCTGGTTCCGCGGCTGCCGCAAGGGCGGGGAGTACGGCCCGTCCAGCTATCACTGGAAGGTTAGCTCCTGGCGGAAGGGCGCGGTCACGATCTCGCACGCTTCGGACGGGTACTATTCCGAGATGAGTACGGGCTACGCGGACTACGTCCATCACCCTTGGAGCGAGTCGTTGACGACGAGGCCTGAGCGCGCGATCCGCATCATGGGGACGCACCACGGCATCGACCAGATGCACGGGTACCTGGTCTCGCTCAAGCGGTACGAGGGCGACAGGGTACGCGAAGCGCAGGCTGCGTTCACGACGGCCGTCGCGGAAGCAGACGCGGCGCGCGACGCCGCGCTGGAGCGCGAGCGCACCATCGTCCGCAATCTCACCGCGCTCTTCGTCCTCACGGACAAGAATCGCCTGCTCGGCGTGTTCGGGCGCGGGGCGATCGGCAACGCGGTGCACGCGCTCCTCGGTGTCGTCATGGCGGACGTGCCGCCGGACGTCATCGAGGAAGTGCGCGACGCCGCGGAAGCCGAGGTGGAGCGCTACACCGCCGCAGTTCGCGCCGCCAATCCGCGCCTGAAGCTCGACCCCATCCAGTCGAGCACCGGGTAGGGCGAACATGACTTCCGGAGCCGTCTCGCAAGAGCCGGCTCTTTTTTTGTCCGCGCCTCAGGCGCGGACATATTACCGCGCCTGAAGCGCGGCAGGTTATCCACAGAGGTTTGTGGCGGGGTGGCGATATACTCGTCCCATGCAACGTCAAAAACGACTTCGACAGCGCTTTGCGGTCCTTGCGCTCATGGTGCTTGTCTCCATGGTGCTTTCGCTTTTCGTCTACGGTTTCTAGGTTTGGTCACCTCGGTCCTTCGCCCTCCGTTTGTGGGTTGCGGGGCATCGGGGTAACGAAATCTCATGGACCGCACGTGGAAGGTGGCGCCGCGAACGCACGACGACATCATTGCCCAGCTTCTCGCCAATCGTGGCGTTGACGAGAAGGATAGTTTGGCGTTTCTCGAGCCGTCATGGGAACGGGACGTGTACCCGTGGTCGGCATTTACGCGTATGCCCGAAGCGGTCGCGTCGGTGTTCGCTGCGCTCGAGGCCGGCGAGCGCGTCGTCATTCACGGCGACTACGACGCCGATGGCGTGTCGGGATCGTCCTTATTGTTTTTGGCGCTGCAGGAGATTGTTGAACGTTTGACGAATGCTGGCGTCGAGCCGTTCATAGCGCGACCCGAGGCGATTGGCGTGTTTTTACCCGATCGCGAGCGTGACGGCTATGGCGTTGCCATGCACACTGTGGAACGGCTGGCGGGCGAGGGGACGAAACTCCTTGTGACAGTGGACTGCGGCATTGCGAACGGCCTCGAACTTGATCGCGGCTACGCACTCGGCATGCGCGCGGTGGTGTGCGACCATCACCAGCTTGGCGAGCATCTCCCCGCGCACGCCGTACTTTTGCACCCGCTTGCGCCGGGGGAGACGTACCCGAATCGCGTGTTGTGCGGTACCGGCGTTGCGTTCAAATTTGCATCTGCGCTTATTGACGAAGCGCGCCGTCGCGGTGCCGCATTTCCCGAGGGTTACGAGAAGTGGTTTCTCGATTTTGTCGCCATTGCCACCGTGACCGACGTCATGCCGCTTGTGGGCGAAAATCGCGCGCTCGAAACCTTTGGCCTTCGCGTCCTCAATAAAACTCGCCGTCCCGGGCTGCGCGCCATTCTCGAGGCCTCGGGCACCGAGCTCGGCGCCATCGACACGCAAGCGATCGGATGGCGCATCGGCCCGCGCTTGAACGCGGCCGGGCGCCTCGCGTCGGCAGAGATCGCGTTCACTGCGCTCACGGCACCCACTGCCGAGGCGGCGTCAGTAGCGAGCGCACGGCTCGAGGCGTTGAACCGCGAGCGTCAGGCGGTATTCATGACGTCCTACGCTGTTGCGCGATCGGCGGCAGCAGAGCAGCAGGGGAGCGTGCTTGTGGTGTGCGACGATGCATGGCTTCCGGGCATTGTTGGGCTTATTGCTGGACGGCTCGTGAATGATTTTGGCAAACCGTCCTTCGCTTTCACAAAGGTAGGTGAACACTATGTGGGTTCAGGGCGGACGGCGGCTGGGCTGCACCTCGTTGAAGCCATGAATGCGTGTGGCGACATGTTTATTAAAAAAGGTGGCCATCCACAGGCATGCGGGCTCACCATTCGCACCCGCGGTAACGTCGACCAATTTCGCGACGAGATCAGCGCCTTTGCGAATACCATTTTTTTACAGCGCGGTGCTGCCGTGGAGCTCGCGATTGACGCCGACGTTTTGCTCGGCGAACTGACGTTGGCCTTTGTGGATCGGCTCGCACTGCTCGAGCCTTATGGGGAAG
>CAYZRQ010000045.1:0-5237 GCA_964480895.1 uncultured Gammaproteobacteria bacterium
CCGCGACCAAGTCCTCCTTTGGTTCTTTGCATATTACGCTGCTGCCGGCGCTACGTTTTCCTCGCGGAGGAGAAATTCGCGCGCCAAGCGTTCGTAGGCCTTTGCGGCTTTAGATTCGGGATCGTAATGGAGGATCGACTTGCCGAAGCTCGGCGCCTCGGCGAGCCGCACGCTTCGGGGAATGACGGAACGGAAAATCTTACCGGGAAAATACCGGTAGAGTTCTTGAAGCACTTGATTGGAAAGATTGGTGCGCGGGTCGAACATGGTAATGACGGCGCCCATGATTTCGAGTGTCGGCTTCACGTTCGCCTTAACGAGGTCGACCGTATGCATGAGCTGTCCCAGGCCTTCGAGCGCGTAGTACTCGGCTTGAACCGGAATGAGCACGCTGTCGCTTGCTACGAGACCGTTAATCGTGAGCAAGCCGAGTGTTGGGGCGTTGTCGATGATGATGTAGTCGTAATCGTTGCGTACGGCGAGTAGCGCGCCTTCGAGTTTGCGCTCGCGGTTGAATTCGTTGACGAGTTCAATAGCAGCACCGGCCAAGTCGGGACCACCGGGCAAAAGCGATAGGCCCTCGTGCGGCGTGGCGACGAGGAGGCTGCGGATGTCGGTGCCCGAGAGGAGCGCGTCGTACGTGCCGGCGAGCTCTGTTGGTGCGTGGCCGAATCCGCTCGTGGCGTTGCCTTGCGGATCGAGGTCGACAAGCAAAACATACTTGCCCAAATGCGCAAGATACGAAGCAAGATTGATGGCCGTCGTTGTTTTTCCAACGCCGCCCTTCTGGTTCACCACCGAGACGATGTGCCCCATAGATCAGGACAAGTATAGCAGGCGGTATTCTCTCCCGCGAGACACTGTCCGAAACTGAGTCACGGACAAGTTATCCACAGATGACTCACTGCGCCTGAAGCGCAGTAAAGTTATCCACAAAAATCCCCAGCCGCTTGGCCGGGGATTTTTGGTTGCGGGGGTCGGATTTGAACCGACGACCTTCGGGTTATGCTTACACACTTCAGCTTTCGCTGCCTGCGGATGTCGCAGTTCGTGGTCTGGACTTTCCCTTCACCCTCGTTAATAACGGTAGGGTGTCTGCCATCAAGTCTCTACACCTTCCTGCTGCTTTCACATCAGGCTTGGCTCGGGATTCCCAGTAAAGGGTTCCCCGAATTTGACAGAGTATCACGCAACGCTTCCGCGCTGCGCAGCCCATTGTTCGATGAGTCCCCAAGCGTCACGATACATCGCTGATCGAGGCTTACGTTGCCGTTTCTCGATCTCGACGATGTGAATTTCGCTCTTATACGAGTTAAAGATTTCGACGGGAAAGACGTAGCAACAGTCGCCGTGATCAAGAAAGACGACAATGAAGTCGATATCTTCACTCCGATAACGGTCTCGTCGCATTATTCGACGATTCGTTCTCGTCCGACGGCTGTCAACAACGAAATTTCCCGAGCTTTTCGCGCGCCAAGCATGTTTGACCTGGATGCGAACAAATCTTTCTCCTATTTGGAATACGAGGTCATAAGGCAAGCGGTCACCAACCGGCCGGAGCACCCTCCAATCCCGCCGAAGCGCATGGAGAATGACTGCCTGCTCAGCTATGTCGCCCCTTAACTTGGTATCCATGGAACTCACGAGATAACGTCGAGCCCGACGAGCTGCCTGGCTGCTCTACCCCGCGGCCGAAAGCATGCCTGATGTGCCCCGATGTGTCAACGTTACGATGTTCGAAACTGAGTCTCGTACATGGTTATCCACAGTATTGAGAAAAGGAAAACGGCGCCCTGTTCACGATGATGGAGGTATTCATCGCGAGGGCGCCGTTTGAACGTGATTACGGAATCGTCACCTGCAGGCCGCAGCCGTCGCTGCCCGGATCGTCGACCACGTCGACGTCGATGGGCGTGCCGTTGTACTCGGCCGACGGCATGCCCTTCACCGTTCCCGGCGGGAACGGGCCCTGGCACGACCAGCCGAGCGTGTAGCCGGTGACGTATTCGTACGAGTAGCGGAACCGATCGCCCGAACCGGCATCAGTGATGCCGAACCCGAGCGAATCCGTCATGTACGAGGTGATGATGTCGCTGTTCCAGCCGTAGGCGTAACCGTTCTCGTCGGTGAATTCGCCCGAGAGTGCGATCGACGAGGCGATGGCGCCATCGGGCGTGACCCATTCGAGCCACAGCCCCGGGGTGACATCCTCCTCGGGTTCATCCTCGACGTCGGTGTCGTCGGCGGGTACGTCATCTTCTTCCTCTTCTTCCGCGGTTTCCTCGGCCGTGTCGTCGCTTCCGGTCGATGATGCGTCTTCGACGCTCTCGTCGGGGCCGCCGCACGTCGCCACGTCTTCGCTCGTCAAGCAGTACGAGTCGACCCCGCAGCTGCCGCGCAGCGTGACGATGTCGTCGAACTCATCCGACTCCACCTCGACGACCGCACGGTCTTCCCAGCCGAGGAGGAGCAGCGTTTCCCATCGATCGATGGGGCGCGCCACACCGCTCTGCATGACGTACACCGCCGAATCCTCGATCGTGGAGACGAGGCTGCCGTCGCGGTACGTGCCCGCACCCGAACGGGTCGGGTAGTTCGACAGCAAGCCGCCGAGCTCGTCGTCGCTGTCGAGGTCGTCGTACGTCGACGCGGTGATGCCCCACGTCTTCAAAACGCCCTGCCAGCCGTCGTCCGGGAGCTTCACGCGGTACCGGTCGCTCGCGCTCTGCGCGCCGACGAGCAGCCACACGTCGCCCGCGCCGTCGTACGTCGTACCGATCCACGAGTCGCCCGAGATGCTGTCACCCTCCTCGAAACATGCGAGCTCCTCGCCGGACACGATCGCGACGTCCGCGAAGTCGTGGCCGCGCGAGAGGAAGGCCGACGCGTTCATGAACGGTCGCACCGTGCTCGACACGTTGTCGACGAGGTACACGGTCGACGCGTCGGACGTCATCACGAGACTGCCCTCGGGATGCCAGCGCGGCGTCGCGAGCACGGACGTGTAGCGCCCGCCGCTCGTCATCGAGCACGTCATCTCGGTCGTCGAAAGCTCGCGCTCGTCGCCCGAACTGTCTACGAGCGAAAACGACAGGCCCTCGATGGAATCGCCGTAGATCCCGTCCTCGCTCGCGTCGCCGTCGTGGCGACCGGTGTGGACGTGATCGCCGGTGCTCCATCCCGTCGTGCCCTCGATCGCGATGAGCTGCCCCGCCGCCACCTCGCTCGCGTTGTCGACGAGCACGTCGTCGAGATGCGCGAGGATGATGTAGGTGCCGTCGCCGAGATCGAGGTTGACGTGAACGCCGAAGTTGCGGTTGCGGTCGCCGTCGTGCACGTACGCCGTCGCGTCGACCGGCGCGTAGACGGGGATGTCCTCGTCGTTGGGCGTGTCGAGGTCGACGTCGTAGTACGTGCTTTCGTAGTGGTGCGAATAGCTTCCACCCGCACCCTGCACGCACAGCGCCGTGAACGACGGGTCGAACGGCAGGTTCGCCGAGACGACGTCCTGACCGCCGCCCGTGCCCGACGTGGGCAGACCGTAGCACTCCGGACCGTGGCAGCACCCCCAAGCGAGAAAGGTGCACAACAGGAAAATGGGACTGGACATGTGAACTCCACACGGGAACCGATCGACATGATCGGTATCCCTCGCGGCATGAGAGTTCGGCCGTTATGGCCTGCCGTGAGGGAGGGGCGTCGCCGCGTAGTTGGCTCAGAGCTTCTCGACTCCCCAGCAAAAGAAGCTCCGAGCCACAGGGGAACGCATCCGTGTTGCCGCTTGCATGTGCGCCGCTCTCCTTCGTGCCGCATGCTTCGCAAACCCCAGAGATGCCTTCCCCTTCTTCATCATCGTACGGACGGCCGACGCATCGCTACAAGAGCACGACGCCCCATTTTGCGTACGTTTCTGTCGACACCCATCGACACAAAAAACAATCGCCCGCGTCAATGCGGACGATTGTGTGCCGACACTCGTCGACAAAATCCGTGGACTACTTTCCGAACCCTCCGCGCGACAAGTACGCACCAAGCTCATCGAGCTTCACGCGACCGCCCTCGCCCACCTGCTCCATGCTGTCGCGATGGCGAAGCGTGACCGTGCCGTTCTCGAGCGTGTCGTAGTCAACGGTCAAACACCACGGCGTACCATTTTCATCTTGACGACGATACCGTTTGCCAATGGAACCGGCGTCGTCGTAGTCCGCAGAAATTCCCTGCTTGCGCAAATCCGCGTAGATCTCGCCCGCTTTATCCGCCATGCCGTCCTTCTTCATGAGCGGCAGCACCGCGACTTTGTGCGGGGCCAAGTCGTACGGGAATGCCAGCACGACGCGCGTTTCCGTTTCGCCTTTCGCCGTCTTCACTTCTTCTTCGCGGTAAAACTCGAACATCGTGAGCAAAAACAACCGATTGAATCCGGATGAGCATTCAATGATGTGCGGGACGAAATGCTCTTTCGTCTCTTGATCGAAATAACTCAAATCTTCCCCGCTCCACTTTGCGTGCTGATCAAGGTCGTAGCTTCCGCGGTTGTGCACGCCTTCCACTTCCTTATACCCGATTTCACCAAAACGATATTCGATGTCCCACGCGTCCTTGGCGTAAAATGCGCGCTCGTCGTCCTCGTGCTGACGCCAGCGGATGTTGTTGGCATCAATGCCGAGAAGCTGGATGTAAAAATCAAAATGGCTTTGCTTCCAGGCCTCGTACTGCCCCTCCGCCTCCTCGGGACGGCAAAAATATTGCACGTCCATCTGCTCGAACTCGCGCGTGCGGAACAAGAATTGTTTGACCGTAATCTCGTTGCGGAAGGCCTTTCCGATCTGCGCCAGACCAAACGGCAACTTGCGGCGCGTGACCATTTGCGTCGCCTTCCAGTCGAGATAGATGTTCTGGCAGCTTTCACCCTTGAGGTAGACGAGCGACGAATCATCTTCAACCGGACCGAGGTGCGTTTTGACGAGAAGGTTGAAGCGCTTCGCAGCCGAGAGCGCATTGCCGTCGGGGCTTGTGAGTTTATTCGCGGCGATGATGTCGTCGATCTGTTCGGGTCCGAGCGCGCCGGCGTTTTCGACGAGACCCGCGTCTTCGAGCAGGTGATCGGCGCGATAGCGTTTGTGAGTAACCAAGTCTTCGACGAGCAAATCAGCGAAACCGCCGACATGGCCGCTGGCCTCCCATGTCTTCGGATGCATAAAAATCGCGCCTTCAATCTCAACCATGTCGGTACGGCT
>CAYZRQ010000046.1:0-5054 GCA_964480895.1 uncultured Gammaproteobacteria bacterium
AATTGCGCCGCCAGTTTCGTAGGCGTCTCCTGACGTTGAAAAAGCGATTTTTTGACCTTCGTGTAGCGCAACACCGCCGCTCGGCAGCACGCCAACGCGAATCTTGGGTCCCTGCAAGTCTTGAAGAATCGCCACGGTCGCGCCGGTTTTCTTGGCTGCGGCGCGAATATTCTTCATGAGTATTTTATGTTCGTCGTGCGTGCCGTGCGAAAAATTCAACCGCGCAACGTCCATGCCGGCGCGCATCATTCGAGCGAGAATTGTTGGCGAGTTTGACGCGGGTCCGATAGTGCAGACAATACGCGTCCGATTAGCCTCCATATCGAGCCCAAGTATATCATTTCTTCCTACGCGTGAGCTTTTTTACCTCTTTTTCAAACATTTCAAGTCCCTCAAACGAGTAGTAAACCGACGCGAAACGAATATACGCCACTTTGTCGAAGGCAAGCAGGTGCTTCATGACGAGTTTTCCGATGTCGCCGCTCGTGATCTCGGCGCCGCCTTCGCGTTGGACGTTGCGTTCGATGCTTTGCACAAGCGACTGAAATTGTGCTTGGGTGTACGGACGTTTTTCAAGCGACTTGCGCAGTCCGCGCTCGAGCTTGTCCCGCGAGAATGCCTCGCGCCGGCCATCGCGTTTGACGACTGTGCAGTCAAGCAGTTCGACCTCTTCGATGGTGGAAAACCGAAACGCGCATCGCGACTTCTCGCACTCGCGGCGACGGCGGACCGACATGCCGTCAGACGTGAGGCGCGAGTCAACGACGCGCGTGGATTTGTGGTTGCAAACGGGACAGCGCATATCGTAGTCCAACCCCTTCTACATTCTACATTCTACTTTCTACGTTGTTACATCATTTTACGGCGAATAAACGCCGGGATGCCAAGATCGTCGTCGTCAACCGCCGGCGGCGCGACGGGTTTTGGTGCTGGGTTCTGGGGTTGCTGTGGTTGCGCCCACGTGCGATCTTCGGGAACGGGCGGTGTGGCTACGGGCACTACAGCAGCTGCAGCCGCAATCGGCGCCGTACTCACGCGGCGCGTTTCAAATGGCGATTCATGCGCCGGTGCCACGCGGATCGGCGCCCGAAAGTCATCGCGGCGCGGCGGCGGCGATGGCATCCAGCTGCCGTGCGGCGTGACTGCAACGTCGCCAGCCAAGTTTGGAGCGCGACGCGCCTCGCGATTATCAAAGCCGGTTGCAACCACGGTAATGCGCACCTCGTCGCCCAGCTTCTCGTCAATATTTGCACCGAAAATAACGCGAGCATCATCGTCGGCCGAACCGGTAATAACCTTCGCAGCTTCCGCAACTTCGTACATCGCAAGGTCGGGACCACCGGTGACGGTAAAGAGAATGCCCTTTGCCCCGTCGATCGAAATTTCGAGGAGTGGTGAGGCAATGGCTTGCTTAGCCGCCTCAACCGCGCGATTCTCGCCTGACGCCTTGCCGATGCCCATGAGCGCACTGCCGGCGTTTGCCATGATCGCCTTCACGTCGGCAAAGTCGACGTTAATGAGGCCGGGGAGCGTGATGATTTCCGAGATTCCCTGCACGCCCTGACGCAGAATGTCGTCAACGATTTTGAACGCCTCGAGAAGTGATGTTTTTTTGTCGATAATCTGCAGCACGCGGTCGTTCGGGATGGTGATGATGGTGTCAACGTGCTGCGCAAGCTCGTGATAGGCGTCTTCAGCGATGCGTTTGCGCTGCGCACCCTCGAACGCAAACGGCTTGGTAACAACCGCCACGGTAAGCGCACCGGCTTCGCGGGCGATCTTCGCCACTTCGGGCGAAACCCCGCTGCCGGTTCCGCCACCAAGCCCGCACGTCAAAAACACCATGTCGGCGTCGGCAATGGCGTTCCTTATGTCGTTGGCGTTTTCTTCGGCGGCGCGACGTCCCATTTCCGGATTCATGCCGGCGCCAAGCCCGCGCGTAATGGACTTGCCAATGGGAATTTTTGTGGGAGCGTTGTTCGCGTGAAGCGCCTGCGCGTCGGTGTTGATGGCGATAAAATCAATACCGTGGAGGTGCTCCGCGATCATGCGGTTGAGCGCCGAACCACCACCACCGCCAACGCCAAGTACCTTAATCTTGGCGCATGTTTCAATAACGGGTTTTACCTCTGCCATACCGCGTTGAACACCAATAGGATTCAATCCGATGCGAACCGAACACGAGACGTACTCACCGTAAAGTATACCGTCCGCTGGGTCAACGCAATAGGTGGATAACAATACACTGCGCCTGAGGCGCAGGAATCATTCCGGGGTTCATCTATAGAAACCGTCTGTGCTACGGCACGAGCGATCGCATCCACTTGCGCAACTGGTCGGCGACCTTGTCGACGCTCTTGAATTTGAGGATGGATCCGAGCGAAAACTTGCCGCGTCCCATGCCACGAATCGCCTGCCCCCACACCGCAAGCCCGATCGCCGTAGCAAACGCCGGGTCATGCGCTTCGTCGATTACGCTCGAAATCCCAACCGGCAGCCCAAGCGCACACGGCAGCCGCAGCACGCGCTTGGCCACGTCAATCATGCCGTCGAGCTTCACCGCACCGCCCGTAAGCACCACGCCAACGGGAAGCATGCCGGAACGGTCAACTTTGCGCAGCTCGTTGTCGGCGGATTCAAGAATTTCTTCGAGCCGCGCTTCGATAATCTCCGCAATGAAACGGCACTTCACCGTTTCGTCGCCCTCAATCCCAAAATCCGACAGCGCAAACTGGAGCTTGCGGTCAACGGCGTCAGGGACAGCGTGCCCGTATTGAAGTTTGACGCGTTCAGCGATGTCGATTGATGTGCGCAGTCCAATGGCGATGTCGTTCGTGATGTGGTCGCCGCCAAACGGCAAAATTGCCGTGTGAAGCAAGTCGCCCTCCTCAAATACCGCGAGCGACGTGCTCGACGCCCCGACATTCAGCACGCAAACACCCAGCTCCTTCTGGCGCTGGGTGAGCACAGACTCGCTCGTGGCAAGCGGCGAATAGACGAGATCGTCGATATCAAGTCCGGTGCGATACACGCTTTTCGTAAGATTTTTGATGTGCGAGGCAAGCGCTTCAATGATGAGCGCGTCCACCTCAAGACGGATGCCGTTCATGCCGACCGGATCTTTGACGCCACGCTGGCCATCGACGGTAAAGCTTTTCGGGATGACGTGAAGGATGTCGTAGTTTGCAGGCGTTGCAACGGCACGCGCTGCCTCCATGGCTCGCTCGACGTCTTCCTCGCGGATTTCCGCGTCGGTGCGCGACACACCAATAACTCCCCTGCTCTCCTGCACCAAAATACTCTGCCCCGCAATGCCAACCCACGCGCTGTTCACCGGCAGCCCGGTCATGCGCTCGGCCTTTTCGAGTGCTTTGGAAATCGAAGAAACAGCGTCCTCGAGACTCGAGATTGCGCCGCGATGAATGCCGGTTGACGGTGAAGAAACCGCGCCGATAACGTGCAAGCGCGGCTTCCCGTCTTCCCCGGGCATGACTTGGGCAACCGCCACGCGGATCGTGGCGGATCCGATGTCAAGACCTGTAAATATTTCGTCGGCCATACCCGCGCGGGAGCACTCAAAGAAGCCTCAAAGCTTCCGCGAGTATACCATAAACGTGCGGTCCGAGGATCATGCCTCCGACCGCGACTGCGGTAACGGCCGTAATGAGCACCGCGCCGGCCATCATGTCTTTGATATCGCGCACCATGGGGCTTACCCGCGGCTCGACCGCATCGGCGATGCGCTCCAAAATGGTGTTCACAATTTCAAGCACAAGCACTGCGGCAACGAGAAGAACGAGCAGCACCCGCTCCCACGTCGCCAAATCAACGAGCAGCATGAGGACGAGAATAACGATCGCGGCGGCAAACTGCAAACGAAAGCTTTGTTCGGCGGCCGCCACATCGGCGAGGCCGCGAGCAGCGTGCTTCAAGCTGCGCAAAAACGTGCGAATAGACATCATAGGACTTCGGCAACAATGGCGTCTTGGAGCGGGAACATGATTGCGGCGTCTTCCGGCAGTTCGTGATCGTAGCCGAGCACGTGGAGAACCCCGTGAACAAGGAGATCGATTATTTCGAGTTCAACGTCGCCGTCGGCCTGACGGATGGCCTGCGCATAATCGATGACAACGTCCCCGAGCTGTCCGGTTTGCGCGCCAAAGTCGCTCGCGAACGACAGGACGTCGGTAACGTCGTCTCGGCCGCGATACAGCCGATTCAGGCGCTGAATTTCACCGTCGTCAACAAAACTGACGCCGATCGTACCGCGCGCGGCGTTCGCAACCCGCGCCGTAATCGCGTTCCCGATCGACGCCATTCGCGCCGGGGCAAGGCGATGCTCGGGTGAGACCAATCCGTGTTCAACGTCGAACGTGATCATGGATCAAGAACGAAACTATTGACCATCATCTCGTACGTTTGGAGGTACGCGATCTCGATCGCGAGGTTCAGGGCGTACGTCACCACGTACACCTCAAGGCCGGCGTCGAGGTACGTCGTCAGCTCGTTGCCACTTGCGCGAACCGTGTAGTAGCCGGTTTTCGTGTACGTCGGCTCTAGGTCGTCAAGTAGAACGTCATCAACGTTCGCGAGCACCCAATCCTCAACCATCAGCTCTTCGGATTTCGTCGACCGCTCCACGGTAATGGCTGCCGAGCTGGGTGTTTTGAAGGTGACGACGTCCGTGCCGTTTTCGGAAACAACACGCCAGGATGCCGGATAAAGCATGGTGTACCCAACGCCGCCCTGCGCAAATTGCTTCACCGATCCGGTATCGAGGAGCGTTGATGGCGCAAGGCCATTCGGGTCGTAGCGATGAAAAACCTCGTTGCCGTCGAGGAAGGTATCGCCGTCGGTGTCGGGGTTGCGGAAATCTGTGCCGTAGAGCAGTTCTTCTACGTCGGTGAGTCCGTCGCTGTCAGAATCCTTGCCTGGCTGCGGCGGTTCCGGAACAGGCTCGGGTTCGGGTTCGACTTCGGGCTGCGGTTCCGGCTCCGGAACGGGCTCGGGACTGACAACAGGTGTCAGTTCGGGCGCACGAAGCAGAACAAACG
>CAYZRQ010000047.1:0-5043 GCA_964480895.1 uncultured Gammaproteobacteria bacterium
CACTGCAGCCCAAAGAAAATTGGCTGACGACGAATCGCTGGGATGCCGTTGACGTTTTGTTCAAGGTGCCGAGCCAAACGAAAAAAGAATACGCGCTTGGCCCGACGCACGAAGAAATCGTTACACCGCTCGTTAAACATTTCGTCAACTCCTATAAGGATTTGCCGCTTGCTGTGTACCAAATTCAGTCGAAGTTTCGCGACGAGTTGCGTGCGAAGTCCGGTGTTTTGCGCGGACGCGAGTTTGGTATGAAGGACTTGTACTCGTTCCACACTACGCACGATGACATGGCAGCATTTTACGAGCGAGCCAAGCAGTCATATCTCAATGTGTTTTCGCGTTGTGGCTTGAATGCGAAGATCGTCGAGGCATCGGGCGGCTCGTTCACAAAGAAATTTTCGCACGAATTCCAAATCGAAACACCGGCAGGCGAGGATGTAATTTTGGTTTGTCCGTCGTGTACGTTTGCCCAGAACGTCGAGGTTGCCGCGGCGAAGGAAGGCGAGGCGTGTCCCGCATGCGGCGCAACGCTCGGTCTTACCAAAGGCGTCGAGGCGGGAAATATCTTTGATCTTGGCGAGCGTTTTTCCGAGTCGTTCGACTTTTCGGTTCAGCTTGAGAACGGTGCCATGCAGCGGGTTATTATGGGTTGTTACGGTATTGGAACGACGCGGCTTGTGGGGACGATTGTCGAGGCTTTACACGATGATCGCGGCATGATGTGGCCGAAGTCGGTTGCGCCCACACACGTCCATCTCGTTTCGCTTTCATCGAAGAAAACGGACGTCGCGCCCGATGCCGAGCGCTTGTACCGCGAGCTTTCCGACGCGGGGATTGAGGTTCTGTGGGACGACCGTGCCGACGCGTCGGCTGGCGAAAAATTCGCCGACGCCGACCTCATCGGTATTCCACTTCGTATCGTCATTTCCGAAAAGATGCTTGCTGCCGACGCCGTCGAGTGGAAGGAGCGCGCGGGCGGGGAAGCGAGCACGGTTGCTCGCGCCGATGTTGTTGCACAGGCCAAGCGGTGGTTGGAAAACGATTAAGCGAAAAAGAAGAGTCACCATCCCGAGCATAGGCGAGGGATCCGCAGCCCGATATCGGGCTACTGATCCTTCGGCATACGCCTCAGGATGGTGATTTTTGATAATCGCTTGGTGTTTACGCGGCAATTTGCGGAGCGGCCGGAGCTTCGGGAGCCTGCGGTGCAGCGGATGTCGCCATCTTGCCCTTGAGCGCATCTTTGAGCGCTTTTCCCGCCTTGAACTTGGGAACGCGAACCGCGGGGACCTGAATCTTTTCGGACGGATTGCGCGGGTTCACGCCCATGCGAGCCGAGCGGGTTCGTGCCGAGAACGTGCCGAAGCCGGCGATCGTGACTTCATCACCGTCGACGAGTGCGTGGGTGACGATATCCTCGAAAGCCTCAACGATGTCTTCGGCCTGCTTCTTCGCGACGTTCAGTCGCTCGGAAAGGCGCAGGGCAAGTTCTGCCTTGTTCATAGGGAGAAGGTTAATAGCGATGCGTATGTTAGCGGAATTCGCCGTGGAGCGCAAGTGCCGTTGCTACCTCGCGTATTCGATGATGCGCGTCTCCCGAATAACCGTCACCTTCACTTCGCCCGGATAGGTAAGCTCGCTTTCAATCTTTTTCGCGATATCGCGGGCAAGCTGGAAGGACGAGTAATCGTCAACCTGGGCAGTGTCGACGAACACGCGAACCTCACGTCCGGCTTGAATGGCGTACGCCTTCTCAACGGCCGGGAAGCTTGCGGCAGTGGCTTCGAGGTTCTGCAGGCGTTGAATGTACTCCTCGAGGCTGTTTCGCCGTGCGCCGGGCCTGGCGCCGGAAATAGCGTCGGCCGCTTTGACGATAACGCCTTCAAGCGTGCGCGGACGGTCCTCGTGGTGCGCGATTGACTGGTAGCACATCTCTTCGGGGAACCCGAATTTCTTCATGATGTTGTAGCCAATCTGCGGGTGCGCGCCTTGCATGTCGTGGTCAACGGCTTTGCCGATGTCGTGGAACAAACCGCCTTTCTTGCACGCGAATGCATCGGCGCCAAGCTCGTCGGCAATCATGCCCGAGAGCCGCGCGACTTCGATTGAGTGCTGGAGAACGTTCTGGCCGTAGCTTGTGCGGAACTTCAAGCGGCCGAGGATGGAGACGAGCTTCGGGTCGACCGATGAGACCGGGATGCCAAGCTCATAGAGCGCGTCTTCACCGGACTTTTTCATTTCTTTGGCAAGATCTTTCTTGGCTTCGTTAATCGCATCTTCAATTTTCGCGGGTTGGATACGGCCGTCCTTCATGAGCATTTCAAGCGCGCGTTTCGCCACTTGGCGGCGCACCGGCGAGAAACCGCTAATCGTCACCGAGCTCGGCGTATCGTCGATAATCAACTCGCATCCGGTGAGGTGTTCGATAGCTTTGATGTTGCGGCCTTCCTTGCCGATGATGCGGCCTTTCATGTCGTCGCTCGGCAGGTCGACGAACGTCGTGGTGGCGTCGACAACTTGGCTTGAGGCGAACCGCTGAATGGCGAGCGAAAGGATTTTGCGCGCTTTCACTTCGATTTCCTCTTCCGCAATCTGTTCGATTTTCCGCAGACGGTTCATGAGCGCGTCTTTCTCGTCCTCCTCGATGCGCCGGAAAAGTTCTTGCGTTGCCGCATCTTTCGTCATGCCGGCAATGCCCTCGAGCCGAACCATTTCCTCGCCGCGGAGTTTGTCGAGGTCGGTCGCCTTGGCTTCAAGTTGCGCCTTGTACTCGTCGAGGCGCGTTTTGCGGGACTCAAAATCAAGAAGGGTTTTGTCGAGCAGCTGCTCGCGCTCGGTGAGGCGAGCCTGTGCATCGCGTAAATCCTGTTCGTGCTTCCGCAGTGCAACTTTGCCCTCGTCAAGAACGGCAAGGGACTTTTCTTTGGCGACGAGAAGAAGCTGCTGTTCGGCGATTTTCGCCTCGTCGATGATTTTTTGTTCCTTTGTTTTGGCGTCGGCAAGGAGCTGTTCCGCTTTGGCTTCGGCGGAGCCGACGTTTTTGCGAGCGCGGGAAGCGCGGAGCGCGTAGCCGGCCGCAAGGCCTAACCCCAAGCCGATAATGGCGAGGAGCGTTGAGAAAAACATAGCATTTGGGGAAGGAGCGGGTATGGCAAAACAGGGCTTTAGCCCCGCTTCCGCATCACGAATGTATGCAACGTCACGTTTGAGCGCATCATATCGGTGCAGCAACCGCCAGAACCCGAACCGGAATCGTCAAGACTTATGTGACGACGGTAGCACGGAATTTTGGGCGAAGTCAATCCAATTTTCCCGGCGTAATTGCTTAAGCTCCACTGCGCTCGTGACTTTGAGTTTAGCGACAGCGGTGCGACGGAGCGCCGTGAGGTACGCCTCGGTGCCAAGGGCGACGCCGAGGTCGCGAGCAAGGGCGCGAATATAGGTTCCTGATGAGCAGCGAACGCGCGCGCGGATGGTGAAGGGGAGCTCGATGGTATCGTCGGCAATGGGGGAGAGGAGCGCGAATTCGTCAATGCGAACGCGGCGAGGTGGTCGGTCGATTTCGATGCCTTTGCGAGCCAGTTCGTAGAGTTTTTTTCCGCCGATTTTGATGGCGGAGTGCATGGGTGGGATTTGATCAAGTTCGCCGGTGAGGCTCGCGAGTGCTTCCATGATGACGTTGCGGCGGAGAATAACGGTCGGCGTTTTCGCTGGCGCAACGATGCCTTCGGGATCGAGTGTTGTTGACGACATGCCGAGCATGATGTTGGCTTCGTAGGTTTTATCGAGTCCAACGAGGTCCTGGAGGTTTTTCGTAGATTCGCGGCCAACGGCGACGATGAGGAGCCCGGTGGCGAACGGGTCGAGCGTGCCAGCGTGACCGACCGTGCGCTCGCCGGTGAGCTCGCGAATGCGGTCAACAACGTCGTGGCTCGTAATGCCGGCGGGTTTGTCGACGAGAAGGAAGCCGTGGTTTTGCATAGGAATGGGGGAAGTAGACGTGAAATCCGTGCGTTTGTCCATTGACGTCTTGCTTGTCGCTCGTGCAGACTGGCCTCGGAGGGTCAGCTCGTGCAGATTGAACACATCATTCTCAACCACACGATTGCCGAGGTATTCGCGCGGTTGTGTCGAAACGCTCCGATGTTTTCGTCGGTCGATCAGCTCCGCAGTGCCATTGGGAGGCGGCTGTTGGCCGGGCAACGCTGGCGCGTTGCGTTCGTGGACGGGACGTCGCGCACGCCGGCTTCTGTGCTGAAGACGCTTCCGCCGATCGACAAGTTCGCGAAGACCGGCTTGCCGATGGACGAGATCGCGGGCCTTTTCCTCGATGTCGAGATCGCCGCGTGCATCGACGCGACGAGCCCCGATGCGCTTGGGAGTGCGCTCGCGCGTCTTGTCGACAAGCACATGGGCAAGAACATCGACTGGATCGTCAAAGGCAAGTCGCTGCGCAGGGACATTGGCGAGATGATGTTCGAGCGTGTACTCGGCATGTGTCCGCATCGGTTCAACGCCATCGTGCTTGACTCGACCGTTCACAACGACGTCGTGGTGCCGATCCCTGTGCGTCCTTACGACGGCGCACCGGCGTGGCTCGAGCGTACGACGAAACCGGGATTCATGATCACTTCGCGCATGGGGCCCGATTTCGTCGGGTTCTGGGAGATGTCGAGTTTTGTCTGGGCCGACACGTTCTCGTGGATGAGCAGTGCGAGGATGCCGCCGCCGATCGAGCATTACCTACGCTTCCGCGGCTTCCACCCGGGGCGCGAATGCGACAAGCCCGAGGCAACGGCGGCCGAGTCGTGGGCGGCATGTCGGGACGTCTGGCTGCCGGGTGACGGCGACACGGTGAAGCGTCCGGAGGGCCGGAATCTGTGGCGTGCCGAGCTTGGGCACGGCACTGCGGCGCCGATGCTCGCGCGCGGCTACGTCCTTGAGGAGTCGGACGGGCGGTTCGTTTTGCGGAAGTTTTTGCCGATTTTGGACGACGCTGCTGTGCTCCCGCCGCTTGCCGCTGCCGTGGAGTTCTACCGGCGG
>CAYZRQ010000048.1:0-1331 GCA_964480895.1 uncultured Gammaproteobacteria bacterium
AAAAAGACGCGTTCGATTCGCTCCTCGGGCCTGCGGTCAAGGCACCGAAAATCGCGATCAAGCCGATAATGACGTAATTGAAAATCCCACCCTTCGCGGGTGCGATTTTCTGTTTCCGCGTGCATAGCATGCTGTATACTGGGGACTGAACCGGAGGAGTATGAAGTCAGCATCGTCCGTCTACCGACCGATGGTCATGCGGTCGCTTGCGACGGCGTGGAACCACAAAGAGCTTTGGCTGTTCGCGTTGTTTGCCAGTCTCGCCGGCACCGGCGTGATTGTTAACGATGTTCTGAAACAGGCGCGCGTCATGTTTGCGCCAACGGTCGAGACGTACCAAGGACTTGTCGGAAATGCGTGGCTGTTTGTGCTTACCTATGTGCGCAATCTTGTCGTCGCCGGTACCGATTACCTCATTGCCTCGGGTGTGGCCGTCATGGTCGCCATCGCCGCGGGCGCGTTCATCATCGCCGCATCACAGCAAGTCCTCCTCGTTGCCATGCATCGCGCGGCAAAGCGCAAAAAACGCCTCACGCTGCGCCAAACGCTTCAAAGCGTGCATCACATCCACGCACTGCGCGTCCTCGGCATCGATCTCCTATTCCGCGTTGCCGCGTTCATCGTTATGACCGGTGGCGGTCTCCTCTTGCGCGACCTCGCCATTGGCGGCTTCATCGACACGCTGCTCGCCGTAGCGCTTTCGGCCATCACACTCGCCGTCGGTTTTGTTCTCAACATCATGTCCATGTTTTCCCTTATCGGCGTGGCGCGCGAAGAACTCACAATCGTCGCGGCGCTCCGCGAGGGCATGGAGCGTTTTGTGCGCAATCCTGTTATCGCGTTCGAAACCGCCGCGATTCTCTTCGCCATGAACCTCGCGCTTTCCCTCATCTTCCTGCTTGGCCTTGGCTTTTTTGCTGCGCCGAGCGCGATCCTCTTTGCCGAGGCCATTGCCGCTGGTTCGCTGACGGCCGTCATGCTCGTTGGCGCACTCACCCTCGCGGTCTTCGTCACGTGGACGGTCGTTCTTGCCGGCTTTGCAACGACATTCACCTACGCCATGTGGGTCGAGCTCGTTGAGCGTCTCGAGCGCCTTCCGTTCGCGCCGCGTATTCACAGCTACAGCCGTCGGTTGATACCATCGAAACGACATGCAAGGTAATCTCCCCTCCATCGCTGATCTCCTCAAACAACGCGCGGCCGGCACCGCCGCGCCTGTTTCGTCTCAACCGCAAACAGCAACGACGCGTCAAGAGCCGGAAGAAAAAAACAAAGAAACGCCGCGTCCAGAAGTCAAAACCGAACCCCAAGCCGCAGCCGCGTCAACCCCG